>JAJDBD010000186.1 GCA_029261575.1 Nitrospinaceae bacterium
AAATTTCCAGAAAATATTCGAGGAATGGAAATTTGGAGATTGGAGAGGCGACGGATTTTGCCGCCGCTGGTTTGGATGATGTTGGAGAACTGGTTTTTGTTCGAAGGCGGAAAAGAAGAGTGGGACCGATTCAAACAATGGTAGTGGAGTCAGCGCAACCTGTGGTTGGGCGTCGCCGCCTTCCTCGCCGTCAAATACCTGCCGTTGGTATAAACTTTCTTTCTTGATTCATCTAACTCGGATGAGCCTACTTGTTAAAAGCATCTTCTCCAAAAAGCCTTACATCATGGCTCATTCCCTTAAATGATTCTGAATTGGTTGCATGGGGGTCTTTTGACATAGTTTCTGTGATTTTTTGTTTTTGATTTGAGGAAATCTTGCTGTATTGGTCGGCTATTACTCCAGCCCTTTTCATAAAAAAATTACTAAACTGACGTGAAAAGGTTCGTTTCATTGGTTTAATATAGCCTTTATTCAAATGTACTTTTGTTCCCTTCCATAGCTTTGGATTAGGTTTTCCAATAAACCCGAGCACTGCCAATTTACCGAGTTTGGAGAAAATGAATACTTCCTCATCGCTATAAAAAATTTCCGTATCAATCGCACTAAAAATATAACGGTTAATGTTTGTTGGCATGTCAAAAGTAGCGTGTGTGACAGCATCAAGCGGCAAAAAATGTTGTTCATAGTTTTCCGGGTGAGGCTTTTGCCCTAGAAGAAATTCTTTCCAAATAGTTTTCGCATGATCCACACGTTTTCGGTACTTTTCAGGGAATTTGGAGCCGAACTCGAACTCTTCATGAAAATTTAAAACTCGCCAAGAAATAGATACACAGAAGGGAAGAAACCAAGAAGCATACTTTATTTGTACCGGATTATCTTGATTCATACGATGAAAAATATTTTTAGAAAAAAGGGTTTCCCATTTATTAAAACGTTGTTCGCAATCTTCGCACAACCAGTGGTATTTATGGCCGTCTTGAATTCGAATATTAGGGTTTTGCCCAGAACGTAAATGCCCGCCACCTGAGGTCTTCAGCCATTTATAAATAAATTTTGGAATGATATGGCTTTCTTGTAGTTCAGCAAATTTCCCACAAAGCCGACAATTACCCTTTTCCATATAGTTTCCTAAAGTGTAATGGGAACGCTCATTTAAACGCTTGGTTTGAATGGATGGGGCTTTCCCAAAATGGGGAGTAAGCGATAGGGCGGTTGGCGATTAAAGAAAAATTTTCCAATCGCCACCTAATGGGTCCAGCGTCACGCTGGCGGTTAGGGGCCGGGTAGATCGCCGCCGTCGACGGGTCCGGATTTGGTGTTGACCAACAATTTGTTGATCGCGTCGATATAGGCCGACGCGCTGGCTTCCACGGTGTTCACTCCCATCCCCTTGCCCAACACCTCGCGGTTTTCGCTGTGCACACGGACGGTGACTTCCCCCTGCGCGTCGTGTCCTCGCGTTTTGGCGATCACCTGGTAGTCCATGAGCTTGCACGTCAGCCCGGTGATCTTGTCGATGGCGTTGTAAATCGAATCGACGGGACCGTCTCCGTCGGCGCTGGCTGTATGGACCTTACCGTCGCGGCTTTCAAGCTCTACGGTAGCCGTCGGCGTCGCCCCGGTTTCAAATTCCGATTTCACCCGCTTGAGCGAATAGACGTCCGATTCGTCGTTGTGAAGCACGATCTTTTGCACGAGGACAAACAGGTCTTCGTCGAAAATTTCTTTTTTCTCGTCGGCCAGAGTTTTGAATCCAACGAATACTTTGTTGAGTTCGTCTGCGTTGACGTCGAACCCCATGGCCTTGATTTTTTGTCCGAGCGCGTTCCTGCCGGAATGTTTGCCCAGCACCAGTTCGGACTTATTCAACCCAATGTCCTGCGGGTCCATGATCTCGTAGGTTTTTTTGCTTTTGAGAAATCCGTCCTGATGCACCCCGGACTCGTGGGCGAAGGCGTTCTTGCCGACGACGGCCTTGTTGCGCTGGATCAAAAATCCCGTGAGACTGCTCACCAACCGGCTGGTGGGAATGATTTGCCGGGTATCGATACCGGTATCGACGCCGCCGAAAAAATCCTTGCGGGTTTTGAGCGCCATGACAATTTCTTCCATGGCGGCGTTGCCCGCGCGTTCGCCGATGCCGTTGACGGTGCATTCCACCTGACGCGCCCCGGCCTTTACTGCGGCGAGGGAGTTGGCCACGGCCATTCCCAGGTCGTTGTGACAGTGCACGCTGATGATCGCCTTCTCGATGTTCGAGACGTTTTCCTTCAAGCTCCGGATGAGACCGGTGAATTCTTCCGGCACGGTATATCCAACGGTATCGGGGATGTTGACCGTGGTCGCCCCGGCGTCGATGACCGCTTCCACCACTTCGATGAGATAATCCCGCTCGGTGCGCGAGGCGTCCTCCGGCGAAAACTCGATATCGTCGCAAAACTTTTTCCCGAACGCCACGGCGTCGCAGGCCATCTTCACAATTTCCGCCTTGCTCCGCTGGAGTTTTTGGTCGCGGTGGACTTTGGAGGTGGAGAGAAAAATATGGATCCTCGGCGACTCGGCTTTTTCCAGAGCGCGGGCGCAGGCTTCTATATCTTTTTCGAGGGCGCGGGCCAGGGCGGCCACCTTCGCTCCTTTAATTTCGTTGGCGATTTGTTTCACCGATTCAAAATCGCCGGGGGAGGCAACCGGAAAACCCGCCTCGATCACGTCCACGCGCAAGAGGGACAACTGCCGCGCGACTTCCAGCTTCTCCCGAAGGTTCATGCTGGCGCCGGGGCATTGTTCGCCGTCCCTGAGTGTCGTGTCGAAGATGATGAGTTTTTCTGATTGCATGATTGATTTGAACTCCTATTAAAAAAAATCCAATTGCCTTTGTATAAAAAAATTTTCCGCTAACCGTTAACGGCTAACAGAAAATCAATTGATCGCGGCGGAGATTTTGAATCCGGCCTTTTCGATTTGCTGGACCAGAGTATGGGTGTCGCACAACTCCACGCGGAAAAAATAGATCCGCTTCTTTTTGTCCTTGGGGTAGGGGGACATTCCCACGCTGATGATGTTGACGTCGCTTTTTTGAAAGATATTGGAAACCTTGTCGAAATTTTTAGGGTCTTTGTCCATGATCACGTCGATGCGCGAACTTGAATGCAGGATGCCCATCATATCCACGAACAGACCGAGGATATCCAGAATGGAAACGATCCCAACCAACTTGTTTCGTTTGATGACGGGCAGGGCGCCGATTTTGTTTTTGTAAATCAACAGGGCGGCGTCTTCGATATGGGTTTCCGGCGTGACGACCATGGGGTTGATGGTCATATAATCCCCGACCTTCATTTTGGCCGGATTCAGAACCCGGACTTTTCCGTCTTTAGTTTTGGCGCCCACAAAAGCTTCTCGAATATCGCTTTCCGTGATGATACCGACCAATTCCTCTTTTTCCGTCACGGGTAAATGGCGAATATGCTGACGTCCCATCAAATCCTGAGCCTTTTTCAAGGGGTCAGTTTTTTTTACGGTGGTTGGATCTTTCACCATCATTTCGCCAACGATCATGTAAATTCTCCCAAAGGTGTTAGAGTTTTATATCCAATCGATTAAATATGACAAGGCGGTATGGGGTCTGATTTTGCATTGAGAACGCATTCGCCCAGTCGAACGAATTCATTTTAACCAAAATTTTCAATTATTTCCGAAAATTCTGATAAAAAGCCAAATTACAATTGGAAAACGGGAAGAGAAACCTTGGATGTGATAAAATATATGCTCACCCGGCCAGATTATTTTTCGTCGCTAGTAGAGATGGAAAGGGCGAAAAGGGTTTCCCTTCAGCAATAATAGCCGGATTGGCGCAGGCTTACAAAACCTTAATTTTTTATGTAAAAAATTTATATAAAAGTAACTAAAAAAAATATTTACTTATTTAAATTGTATATTAACTTATTGAAAAAATTGGGTTTATATTTTGGTATGTATATTGCTCAAAACGGAAAGGGCTTGATTTATGGCCTTGTAAGTTCCAACCGGGCTATCTGAATATAACTTTATATATTACTGGTACTTATGGGATTTTCTAAAATACCGAAAAAACAAGGTCTTTACGACCCTGAATTTGAGAAGGACAGTTGCGGCGTCGGTTTTGTCGCCAACATGAATAATAAGCCTTCTCATGAGATTGTAGTTCAGGGGCTTGAAATATTGAAACGTCTGGAACATCGCGGCGCTTGCGGAAGCGACCCTTTAACCGGGGACGGCGCGGGGATTCTTATTCAGATACCGCACCGGTTTTTCAGCAAACAATGCTCTAAAATAGGTTTTGAACTGCCAGAGCCGGGGAAATATGGCACAGGTTTGGTGTTTTTTTCTAATGACGACGCTCAGACCAAGGGCCAAATTAAAATTGTCGAGGAGATTGTAGAGCGGGAAGGGCAGAGCCTTTTGGGTTGGCGCGACGTTCCGGTGGATAATTCAACCATCGGATCCGGGGCAAAGCAGGTGGAGCCGGTTATCCGGCAGATTTTTATCGGCTCCCACCACACTATTAAAACCGGCGCGGAGTTTGAGCGCAAACTGTATTGCATTCGAAAACAAGTCGCCACCGCAGTCCGCAAAGCCGGATTGAACCGTTCCAACGAAGAGTTTTATATCGTCAGCCTTTCCGCCAAAACTTTTATTTACAAGGGACAACTCACGGCGCCGCAATTGGAAATGTATTTTCTGGACATCCAGGACACGGACCTGGATTCCGCTCTGGCTCTGGCCCATTCCCGGTACAGCACCAATACCTTTCCCTCCTGGCATCGCGCCCAGCCGTTTCGTTTTATGGCGCACAATGGAGAAATCAACACCATTCGCGGCAACAAAAACTGGATGAAGGCCAGGGAAGCGCTCTTTAAATCGCCGCTCTATCCGGACATAAATAAAATACTTCCCGTGATCGCCGATGGCGGGAGCGATTCCGCCGATTTCGATCAGGCTCTGGAAATGCTGGTGTTGACCGACCGGTCCGTTCCCCATTCCATGATGATGATGATTCCCGAACCCTGGAGCGATAACAAATTCATGGACGCGGAGAAAAAAGGCTTTTATGAATATCACGCTTCCCTAATAGAACCCTGGGACGGCCCGGCCTCGATCGCCTTCACAGATGGCGACGTTATCGGCGCCGTGTTGGACCGGAACGGATTGCGTCCCTCCCGCTACATCGTCACCAAGGACAACCTCGTGGTCATGGCCTCCGAAGTGGGAGTGCTCACGATTCCGGAATCCCAGATCGTTTCCAAAGGGCGCCTGCAACCGGGAAAAATGTTTTTGGTCGATTTGCGCGAAGGGCGAATCGTTTCCGATAGCGAATTAAAATCCCAGATTTCCACGCAAAGGCCGTATGCGAAATGGGTTGAAGATCAACAAATCAACCTGGAAGATCTTCCGCCGTCGGGAAAAGAATTGGCCCCAAATTTCGCCGATCTGTCGATCCGTCAAAGCATTTTTGGCTACACCGTCGAAGATCTTAAAATCGTTTTGGCTCCTATGGTGGATACCGGGATGGAGGCCACGGGATCCATGGGAAACGACGCCGCTCTGGCGGTAAGATCCGAAAAGCCCCAACTTTTATTCAACTACTTCAAACAACTGTTTGCCCAGGTGACCAACCCGGCTATCGATTCTATTCGCGAAGAGATTATCATGTCCACCGAGTTGACGCTGGGCGCGGAGTTGAACCTGCTCGACGAGACCCCGGAACATTGTAAAAAACTGAAAATTCCTCATCCGGTAATGGCTCCGGAGGAATTTGAAAAAATTAAAAACCTGGATTTGCCCGGTATTAAATCCGCCACGCTTTCCATCCTGGCTCCAGCTTCTCAAGGAGAGGGAGGATTTAAAACCGCCATTGAAGACTTGTGTAAAAAGGCTTCCGGGGAAATTAAAAACGGCTCGACGATACTCATTTTATCGGATCGTGGGGCGGACGAGAATCATGTGCCCATCCCCAGTCTTCTAGCGGTCAGCGCGGTTCATCATTATCTGTTGCGCGTCCAAACCCGAAACCTGGTCGGCCTGGTCGTCGAAACCGGCGAGGCCCGGGAGATGATGCATTTCGCTCTTCTCATCGGATACGGAGCGGGAGCTATTTACCCTTACCTGGCGTACGATACCGTAGCCTCTATGGTCAAGGAGGGCGTTTATTTAGAGAAGAAGCCCTTGGACGAGGCCCTTGGAAATTATATCAAGTCCACTCGCAAAGGGTTGCTAAAGATCATCGCAAAAATGGGCATCTCAACCTTGCGGAGTTATCGGGGCGCTCAGATATTTGAGGCCGTCGGTCTTAACGAAGAATTCATCGAAAAATTCTTTAAAGGAACTCCGTCCAGAGTGAGCGGCGTCGGACTGGAAGCCATCGCGCGGGAATCTTTTTTACGGCACAAAAAAGCGTTTCTGCCCGCGAATCTAAATTCAAATTTGCTGGAACCCGGCGGACAGTACGCCTGGCGGCGAGGGGAGGAACAACATATGTTGAATCCTTCCACCATTGCCGCATTGCAACACGCCGTTAAAAGTAACGACTACAGTTTGTTTAAAAAGTTTTCCCGGCAATCGGACGGCGACGCCACGCGGCGTTGTACTCTTCGCGGGTTGTTCAAAATCAAGGAACAGACCCCCATTCCCATTGAAGAAGTGGAGCCGGTCACCGAGATCGTCAAAAGATTTTGCACCGGCGCCATGTCCATCGGGTCCATTTCCAGGGAGACCCATGAAACGTTGGCCATCGCCATGAACCGCCTCGGCGGCAAAAGCAACACCGGCGAAGGGGGAGAGGATCCCGTTCGCTACGTGCCGGACGCTAACGGCGATTCCAGAAACAGTTACATCAAGCAGGTGGCCTCGGGAAGGTTTGGCGTCAACAGCTTTTACCTGACCAATGCCAGGGAAATGCAGATCAAGGTCGCCCAGGGCGCCAAGCCCGGCGAGGGCGGGCAATTGCCCGGACACAAGGTGTCCGAGTACATCGCGAAGATTCGCCATTCCACTCCCGGCGTGGGGTTGATTTCTCCGCCGCCGCATCATGACATCTATTCCATCGAAGATTTACAGCAGTTGATTTTTGACCTGCACAACGCCAATCCATCCGCAGGCGTCAGCGTGAAGCTGGTATCCGAAGCCGGAGTGGGCACCATCGCGGCGGGCGTTTCCAAAGCGCATGCGGACGGGGTATTGATCAGCGGTCACGACGGCGGCACCGGGGCCTCGCCTCAGACGTCCATCAAGTACGCCGGTCTTCCCTGGGAATTGGGTCTGGCGGAAACCCAGCAGGTTCTGGTGATGAACGACCTGCGCGGCCGCATTCGTGTGCAGGTGGACGGACAGTTAAAAACCGGACGCGACGTGATCATTGGAGCTCTTTTGGGCGCTGATGAGTTCGGGTTTTCAACCGCGCCTCTGATTACGCTCGGTTGTATTTTGATGCGAAAATGTCATCTCAACACCTGCTCTGTGGGCATCGCCACCCAGGACCCAGAGTTGAGGAAAAAATTTAAGGGCGACCCACAGCACGTCGTTAATTTCTTTAATTTTGTCGCCGAAGAAGTCCGGGAAATCATGGCCCAGATGGGCGTCCGCAAGCTCAACGAGATCATTGGTAAAACCGAGTTATTGGAAATGGACGGCGCTATCGACCACTGGAAATCCGAGGGACTTGATTTTTCGCGAATATTTTACAAACCGGACGTGGCCCCTCACGTCGCGAAATACCACGTCGTTCGGCAGGATTTACGCAACGACATTATCGAAGTATTGGACCGGCAGTTGATCCGCAAGAGCCGACCGGCCCTGGACAGAAAAGAGCAAGTCCACCTGGCGTTTCCCATCGGCAATACCGACCGGGCGGTGGGCGCCATGCTCAGTTACGAAGTGTCCAAAAATCACGGAGAAGAAGGCCTGGACCCGGACACCATCGTCATTCATTTTAAAGGATCCGCCGGGCAAAGTTTTGGAGCGTTTCTGGCTCCGGGAATCACCTTCACTCTGGAGGGCGACGCCAACGATTATCTAGGGAAGGGTTTGTCCGGAGGCAGGATCGTGGCTTATCCGGCGAAGGATTCCACCTTCATCCCCGAAAAAAACATGATCGCCGGAAACGTTCTTTTATACGGCGGCGTCTCCGGTAAGGTGTTTCTGCGCGGTATGGCCGGCGAGCGATTTGCCATTCGCAACAGCGGCGTCGAGGTGGTGGTGGAAGGCGTCGGCGACCATGGTTGCGAGTACATGACCGGGGGAATCGTTGTCGTTCTGGGCGAAACGGGTAAAAACTTCGCCGCCGGAATGAGCGGCGGATTGGCTTACGTTCTGGACCAGGAAAAAAACTTTCAAAAAAATTGCAATCCCGGACTGGTTGATTTGTTTCCCCTGGAAGAGGAAGAGGATATTGCAAAACTCCGCTCCATGATCGAAGAACACTTTCACAATACCTACAGTACGGTGGCGAGGAAAATTTTGAACGAGTGGGAAGAAACGTTGCCACAATTTCTCAAAGTTTATCCCAGAGATTACCGCCGGGTTCTTGAGGAAAAAAGAAAAAATCAGGAAGAGGAAAGCGGTCAAACCAAAATATTGGGAGTTGCTTGATGGGTGATGTTAAAGGGTTTATAAAATTTGAACGGGAGACTCCCCGTCCCCGGTCCGTTGCCGAAAGGTTGAAAGACCAGAAGGAAGTTTACGAGGAATTTTCCGAGGAAAGTTATAAACAGCAAGGCGCGCGTTGCATGGATTGCGGCGTGCCGTTTTGCCAAAGCGCTACCGGGTGCCCGTTGGGCAACCTGATTCCCGACTGGAACGACATGGTTTACCGGGAACGGTGGGACGACGCGGCGGCCCTGCTTTTAAAGACCAACAACTTCCCCGAATTCACCGGTCGCATTTGTCCCGCGCCGTGCGAGGGCGCTTGCGTATTGGGGATCAGCGAACCCGCCGTTACCATTTGCTCCATTGAGAAGAGCATCGCCGAAAAAGGATTTGAATCGGGATTCATCAAACCCATGCCGCCCCGAGAGCGAACCGGAAAGAAAGTGGCCATTGTGGGATCGGGTCCTGCGGGGCTTGCCTGCGCGGCCCAACTCAATTCCGTCGGACACGAAACCACAGTGTTTGAAAAAAGCGATCGCATCGGCGGTTTGTTGATGTACGGGATTCCGCATTTCAAACTGGACAAGGAAGTTGTGAAACGCCGCTTGAAGTTGATGGAGGAAGAGGGCGTTATCTTCAAACCCAATTCTCATATCGGCCAGGATATTTCCATCAAGGACCTGCAAAAGGAATTCGACGCCATCGTCCTGTGTTGCGGTTCGGAGAAACCCCGCGACCTGCCGGTGGAGGGCCGCGATCTGGATGGGATTCATTTCG
The DNA here is from genome assembly GCA_029261575.1 of Nitrospinaceae bacterium. GTDB lineage: Bacteria > Nitrospinota > Nitrospinia > Nitrospinales > JACRGP01 > JAJDBB01. Next base: position 9,403 of record JAJDBD010000186.1, read on the forward strand.
CCATGCAATTTCTTCCCCAGCAAAACAAGCGGAACGAAGGCGATTCCATTCCCGACGATATCGCCCTGACCGCCAAGGATAAAAACGTATTGGTGATCGGGGGAGGGGACACCGGCTCCGACTGCCTGGGCACGTCGTTGCGTCAAGGCGCCAGGAACGTGTATCAGTTCGAGCTTCTCGACCGTCCTCCGGAAAACCGGGACGATAACAACCCCTGGCCACAGTGGCCGAAAACCTTCCGCGTGTCCTCTTCGCACGCCGAAGCGAAAAGTGAAGTGCGTGACTTTAACGTATCCACCAAAAAATTCATCGGCGAAAACGGCAAGGTCAATAAGGTGCAAGCGGTTCATGTGCGCTTTGTGCCGGACCCGGAAACCGGAAGGCAAAAGCTGGAAGAGATTCCCGATACGGAGTTTGAATTGCAGGTGGACTTGGTTTTACTGGCGATGGGATTTGTGCATCCCGTGCACGAAGGTTTGATCCAGGAGCTTGGAGTGAAGCTGGACGAGCGCGGCAACGTTCAGGCGGACGAACGCAAGATGACGAGCGAGGATGGGATTTTTGTCGCCGGCGACATGACGCGGGGCCAGTCCCTGGTGGTCTGGGCCATTGCCGAAGGACGCGAAGCCGCCCGCTCCGTCGACGAACGCCTCATGGGCGCCACCATCCTCCCCCACAGCGAGTTTTTGTAACTCTCCTCTCGTAAGCCACACTGAAGCTGGTTCAAATTAAGGCTGAATCTCGAACCGTTCGCTAAATTCAATTTTATTTACAATATCTTTGTGGATATGAAAGCCAGGAGCAAGACGATAATAATGCGCTATTAAATGGGCTGAGTTAGCGTTTTCTTTGTTTGTGCTTTCCGCATTCTCCTTTACAAAAAGTCGGCACTTTTCTGCTTCCCAAAAAGAAACCTTCATTATGGCCTTTATACATCCCCATTGTTCTTCTTTAACAAATTCCATGGCCAATGGAAGTTCTTCCATATATGAAATGACTTCTTCGAAATCATTTGTTCTAACATACGACTCATATTTTTCAGGCCTTGCGTTTTTAAGAAAAACTAAAAAGGCTAAGTACTCAGGATATATATGAAAGTTTGTTTCAGTAGTTCTAAGTGTTATACCAAGTTGATTAAAGCATTGAATTAAATTCCTAGGGCTTATATTAAATATTTTGCTTAAGGATCGTATAGTGCATAAAAGATCACCCCGATCACTAGCGCCGTCATGTCTTTTTTGAAAAATTGAATTTAAATTTAAATCGTCATCCAAGAAAGTAATAAAATCTTTCATTGATGGAACGGGTAATTTGTATTCCAGGTCTATAAACTTTTTGAGATAACCGTCCGCATCCATTCCAACCCCATAAATAGCCTTGACCATATGGGCCAGTTGTTCCCTGTCCACCCCCAGGATGAAATAGATTCCTTCTATATCAAATAAATGTTTGATGTTTTCCAATAATTCAATTGCATAACTTGGCCTGCATCGATCAAGTTCGTCAATAAAAAATACGATGGAATGTTTTTTCGATTCTTCCTCATCGTCGCCCACTTTCTGGCAAAGCTCTTGGAGACTTCTTTTAAAACTGCTTATGGTTGCTTTTGATTTTTTATGGTCATCTATTTGTTGCTCTACAATCTTTTTGAATGCATTTGCTAAGTCTTTACTATCCAATAAGCCTTGGGTTATTAACTTGGTTGCAATTGGAGCAGCAAATTTAATTAAATCGCCGCCATATTTTTTTAGATTTTTACTTAGTTTAGATTTTTCTTTTTTTGATAAATGAATCGAATCAATAATCCCTTCAACTTCTGAAATTAGTGCAATTAAGGGTTTTTCTGTGTAATCATTTTCCCAAGCGTTAAAGTAAAGGCATAAATGATTTTCTTTTTCTAAATGCGCCTTCCACATTCTAATAAAGGTGGTTTTCCCCATTCCAAATGGCGCATTTATGCTTAAAACAAGTGGGCTTTCCGATGATTGAATAAGGCTGGTAAGATTTATGGCTGAATCTTCCCGGTTTAACAGGTCATTTACGAATGGTTTATCGGGAGGGATTTCGAGGGAATCAATTCTCTTTAGCATATTTGGTTAGAGGGTAGGGAGGTATGGGTTGACATTAAATTGCTACCTGCGAAGTCAGGTTAAGATTAAATTGTTCTCAATGCAAACCATATAGTGTGGATGGAAATCAAGAAACCAGTCGTTGGAAGAAACCTTTTAATTTTTCTTTGATGGGTTTGCCGTCGATCTCCGCCAGCTCTTCGAGAAGTTCGCGTTGACGCTTGCTGATGTTGCGCGGCGTTTCCACGGCGAACTGAATGATCTGGTCGCCGCGACCGTGGCCGCGCAGTTGCGGAATTCCCGCCCCGCGAATGCGATGGTTATCGCCGGATTGGGTTCCCGCCGGGATGCTAATGGTCTGGGTTTTTCCATCGAGCAGGGGCACTTCTATTTCCGCGCCCAGAGCCGCCTGGGAAAATGTGATGTTCAAACGGCAGAAGATATTGTGGTCGTCGCGGTGAAAGAACTCGTGGGCTTCTACATGGAGAAAAACGTAGAGATCGCCTGGAGGGGCGCCGTGCGGTCCCGATTCGCCTTCGCCGCGCAGGCGCAGGCGCGACCCGTCGTCGACTCCCGCCGGAATGGAGACGGAGATGGTTTTGGCTTTTGCGGTACGGCCTTCGCCGCGGCAGGTTTTACAGGGATCCTTGATGACTTGTCCCGCGCCGTGGCAGGCGGGGCAGGGACTGCTCATACTGAAAAATCCCTGACTGCGCACCACTTGCCCGGTTCCCCGGCAGGTGGAACAGGTTTGCGGCGAGGTGCCGACCTTGGCTCCGGAGCCATGACAGGTTTCGCACTCTACATGTTTGTTGACCTCGACTTCTTTCGTGGTTCCGAAAGCGGCGTCTTTAAAATTGATTTGTAAATCCAGCCGCAGGTCGGCGCCCGTGGCTTGCCGTCCCCCTCCGCCGCCTCCAAAAAAATCTCCAAAGACGTCGCCGAACGAGGAAAAAATATCTTCGAATCCCTGAAACCCGCTGAAGCCGCGGCCCTTCAGGCCTTCGTGGCCGTACTGATCGTAGATCTGGCGCTTTTTGGGATCGCGCAGGACTTCATAGGACTCGGCGGCTTCCTTGAATTTTTCTTCCGCGCCCTTGTCGTCCGGGTTTTTATCCGGATGGTATTTCAGGGCCATTTGCCGATAGGATTTTTTAATTTCCGCTTCGGAGGCGTTGCGATTCAGCCCCAGCACTTCGTAGTAGTCGCGTTGGATCATGAGTTCTCTCTCGTTTGGCGAAACGGTCGGGGGATTAGGTAGATTTCAGTTTTGCCACTTTCACTTTGACAGGTTTGATCAACTTGTCCTTGAAGCGGTAGCCAACCTCAAGGTCCTCGACGACCTGATTGTCCTTTGCGGGATCGTCTGTTTCTTCAGTCATGAAGGCTTCGTCGGTTTTCGGATCGAAGGCGCGGCCCTGGGCTTTAATGATTTCGACGCCGGAATCCTGCAATTGCTGGTGAAATTGTTTGATGATCATTTCAACGCCGGTATGCAGACTGTCGAAATCGCGATTGGTCTTGCCCGCGCCGGAGGCCCGGACCAGGTTGTCCAGAATGGGGACCAGCTTTTCAAACAGGTTGGCCTTGGCCTGATCCAGACGCGATTCGTTTTCTTTTTGCAAGCGCTGGCGGAACTCGTCGTTTTGAGAGTTTTTTTCTTTATAAGCGGCAATGTATTCGCGCAGGCGTTTGTCTTTTTCCTCCGCTTCCTGCTTCAGTTTTTCGACGAAGGTGGTTTGGGTATTGATATCCGACTCTTCATCGGTTTCATTGCCTTCCACCCAGTGGCGCTTGTCGTTGACCGCGAATTTGGGTTGCTCGTCTTGGATTTCATTTTCGTGATTTGAATCGTTCATATTTCCCCAACCGTATTGAACGGGACGATCAGGTTTCCCCGCCCATCCTGTTAGAAACGTGAATGGGGTATGGTTTTTCAACCATACCCCTGATTAACCGGAACCGGCCAAACCCGCGCCGGGAAGAAGGTCGCCTTCTCGCTTTCCGGATTATTTTTTGCCGATGTCCTCAAACTCGGCGTCCACCACGTCGTCGCTGGAAGAATCGCCGCTCTGATTTTCATCTGCCGTTCCTGCGCCGTCGCCGCCATCGCCGGAGGCGTCCCCGCCGTCGGCTCCCTGCTTGGCGTACATGGCTTGAGCCAGTTTATGGGCGGCCTGGTTGAGTTTCTCCATTTGATCCTTCATGGTTTGGACGTCTTCGGATTCAAGGGTCTTTTTCGATTCCTCGATAAGCTCTTCCGCTTCCTTGACGTCCGCTTCGGGCAGTTTTTCCTTATTCTCCTTGATGGTTTTCTCCGTGCTGTAGATCAGGCTGTCGAGCTGGTTGCGAACGTCGATTCCCTCCCGGCGTTCCTTGTCCGACTCGGCGTTGGTTTCGGCGTCCTTGACCATTTGGTCGATTTCGCTTTCGTCGAGTCCGGTGGAGTCGGAGATGGTGATTTTTTGTTCCTTATTGGTCGCCTTGTCCTTTGCGGAGACGTTGAGGATGCCATTGGCGTCGATATCGAAAGTGACCTCGACTTGCGGCAATCCCCGGGGAGCGGGCGGAATGCCGTCCAGATGGAATTTCCCGAGGGAACGGTTATCCTTGGACATCTCGCGTTCGCCCTGCAAAACGTTGATTTCCACGCTGGGTTGGTTGTCCGCGGCGGTGGAAAAGGTTTCGCTTTTGCGCGTGGGAATGGTGGTGTTCCTTTCGATCAAACGGGTGGTCACGCCGCCCAGGGTTTCGATTCCCAGGGACAGAGGCGTCACGTCCAAAAGGAGAATATCTTTAACGTCGCCCGAAAGAACGCCCGCCTGTACGGCGGCGCCTAACGCGACCACTTCGTCTGGATTCACGCCGCGATGCGGTTCTTTGCCGAACAGATCCTTGACCAGTTTCCCTACCATGGGAATGCGGGTGGACCCACCTACCAAGACGGCTTCGTGGATATCCTCGGGTTTCAGTCCCGCGTCCTGGAGCGCTCGTTGACAGGGGGATTTGGATCTGGCGATCAAATCGTCGACCATGGATTCAAATTTTGCGCGGGTCAGTTTGATGTTTAAATGTTTGGGGCCGGACTGATCGGCGGTGATGAAGGGGAGGTTGATCTCCGTTTCGTTCACCGTTGACAGTTCCATTTTGGCTTTTTCCGCCGCCTCTTTGAGGCGTTGCAGAGCCATATTATCTTTATCCAGACTGATACCCTGGTCTTTTTTGAATTCCTGAATAAGCCAGTTGATGATTTTTTGATCCAGGTTGTCGCCGCCCAGATGGGTATCGCCGTTTGTGGATTTTACCTCGACCACATTGTCGCCGACTTCGAGGATGGAAATGTCGAAGGTGCCGCCGCCAAAATCGTACACCGCGATCATCTGGTCTTTTTTCTTATCCAATCCGTAGGCCAGGGCCGAGGCGGTCGGTTCGTTAATGATCCGTTTGACGTCGAGTCCGGCAATTTTTCCCGCGTCTTTGGTGGCTTGCCTTTGGGCGTCGTTGAAGTAGGCGGGGACGGTGACAACGGCTTCGGTCACGGGTTCGCCCAGATACGCTTCCGCCGATCTTTTGAGTTTTTGCAGGATCATGGCGGAAATTTCGGGAGGCGTGTATTTTTTTGCGCCGCCAACGATGACAATTTCGCCCTTGGGACCTTTTTCTACCTTATAAGGGACCAGCTTCATTTCTTCGGACACTTCGTTTAATTTGCGGCCCATGAAGCGTTTTACGGAATAGATGGTGTTTTCCGGGTTGGCAATGGCTTGTCGCTTGGCCACCTGGCCCACCAGTATTTCTCCTTCTTTGGTAAAGGCGACGACGGAAGGGGTGGTCTGGCTTCCTTCCTCGTTAACGATGACCTTTGGTTCGTTTCCCTCCATGACCGCAACCACGGAATTTGTGGTTCCAAGGTCGATTCCGATAATTTTTCCCATCTTGTGATTCCTTTCCAAAGAATTTTATATTCAGTTTGTTTTACAAAGCATTATTTGAGGTTTCGTTCGTTGGAGTTAGATAAGACCTCTTTGAGCTTCTGTCAAGGCGCGAGGGTTCTATTTCTGCCGCTTTTTTCCGGAAATCACCCAAAACCCATTTGATTTGGGGGAAACTCTAAAAAAAGGGGTGTCTTGAAGGCGGGATTCTGTTTATAATATTGAAGGACAGCCTTTGGAGGCGCGGAATTATGACTGAAGATTACAGAGAGTTTTCGCGGGTTTCGGTCAATATTGAAGCCACGATAAAGACCGACGCAACCGCAATCGAGACAAAACACACCCGGGATTTGAGCATGAACGGTATTTTTGTGCTCTGTGACGAAAAGCTTCCCTTGGACTCCGAATGCGAAGTGAGTTTGATTTTAAGAGGCGAGGCGGAATTGCTTCAGGTGGATATTGCGGCCAGAGTGCAACGCGCGACGGAGGAGGGGTTGGGTCTGGAATTTGTCGAGCTTGGGCTGGAAAGTTATCGCCACCTTCAAAACCTGATTTTATACAATTCCCAGGATGCCCATCGCGCCGAAGAGGAAATCAGCGCTCACCTGGGTTTGAAAAAATCCAAAAACTCGGCTTAAAATTCCATCCTGATCGCCAATTCAGGCGACTTTTAATCAGCTTTTTTCCAAATGTTTAACAATATTTACGGAAAAATTTAATCCCCTGCAATTGAAGACCACTTCGCTCACGGTTTCGGCGTCGGTGGTGGAGGTTGGGTGTTCGCCAAAATCCACCGTGGGTAAAGACAGGGCGCAGTTTCCGGGCAGGATATTTTTGATATTGCCTCCGGCCATGTTTGCCAATTCGCCGAGGGTGTCTTCTATTTGTTCCCTGGTGGCGTCGTTTTCATCGACTTCATACATGATGGCGGCGACTTTTTGGGCGAGAGTTTTGGGGCACAAAATGGAAACAGTTCCCTCCCAGGCGCCGCTGATGGTGACGTATCCCGTATACGTTTCGTCGTCCCCGTTTTGAAAAGGACCGTTTTTACGCGCCACCGGCAGACCCAGCATGGAGGACCAGATATTTTCTATGGAATTACAGGTTTCGGTTTCAAAGTCTTGCATGATCATTACGTTGGAGAAGCGATTTGGTAACACCCTGATTGCTTATAAGGCGTTCGCGCAAAGTTTTCGTTCAGGTTGAGCGTGGATTCCGCCGCCCCCATAAACAAAGCCCCGTCGGGACTCAACAATCGGTTGATCTTGTTCAAAATTGTTTTTTTTGTTTCAACGTCAAAGTAAATCAAAACATTTCTCAGGAAGACGACGTCCATTTTAGGCAGATAGGGCCAGGGTCCGCAGAGGTTGATTTCACGGAATAAAATGGTCCGGCGCAATTCGTCCTTGATTTGCCAGTCGGGACCCTGGCGTTGAAAATATTTGACCAGCATGGTGGCGGGAAGGCCGCGGTTGACTTCCATTTGCGTGTACAGCCCCTTGCGGCACCGGTCGAGCATTTGCTGGGAAATGTCGCTTGCATAAAAATTGATTTTCCATTTGCTTATTTGGGGGAAGTTTTCCCTCAAAATCATGGCGATGGAATAGGGTTCCTGCCCGCTGGAACTGGCTCCACACCACAAATTCAACTCTTGCCGGATTTTTCTTTTTTCAATGAGCGGGGGAAGGATTTCCTTTTTGAGCGTTTCAAAGGGGTGAACGTCCCTGAAAAAAGACGTTTCATTCGTGGTCATGGCTTCAACGATTTTTTTGTTGATGCCGTTGCCGAATTTGTTCAAACGAATTTGCTGAACCAGCTCTTCTATGGATTTCAAACCTTCTTTTTGGGCCAGCGGCTGAAGCCTCGACTCGACAAGATATTCCTTGCCTGTTTCCAGCACAATGGCGGATTGGTCGTAGACCAGTTTCTTGAGAAAGTTAAAATCGTTTTCGGTGATTGCCATGAGCGATTGCGCGTTAATTCAAAGTAAATGTTTGCCGGGCTTGCTCCGCTTGCCGGGGCGTTAGGAAATTTTGTGCTTCTAGCTCGCCGATATCCCGATCAGTTCCAGTTTTTCGCGGATGACCTCGCGGGTGAACGGTTTCATGACGTATTCGTTGGCTCCCGCTTCCAGAGCTTTTTGAACCTGGGGGATTTCGCTTTCTGTGGTGACCATCATTATTTTCATGTTCGCGTGATCGGGGTTTTTTCTCACTTCGCAGACAAACTCGTAACCATTCATTTCCGGCATATTCCAATCCACCAGAGCCAGGTCCACAGTCTTCAATTCTTTTAGTTTTTCCAAAGCTTCCGCGCCATGTTGAGCCTCGGCGACTTCAAAACTCATTTCTTTTAAAAACTGCCCCAAAATTTTTCGAATAGCTCTAGAATCGTCAATTACCAGCGCGTGCACTTTGCCTCCTGAACGGGATAAATTCCCGATTATTTCCGGTTACTTGAAAGCAATAATGTTTGAGTAAGAAGAGATTATGGTCTATTTCTATTACTGTCAAGGTAAAAATTAAAAAGTAGGAAAACTAATTTAAGAAAAACAAAATCCCCCTGGCCTGAGCCAGGGGGAAGGGTCCAATAAATTATTCCGCGTTTTCATCCAAACCGCTTTCCAATTCACCCATAAAAAGGGTGGTGCTTTCTTTGTCCGGAGCCTTTAATCTTGCCTTGCGGGCTTTGGTTTCTTCCAACTCTTCTTTACCGATAGCCGTCAATGCCCAAGGTTCGACGCCGTCTTTTTTGGCCTTGATGATGGCCGCCTTAATTTTGAGGAGTTTGTCGGCGTCCAGATCGCGAATTGAAAGCAAGGCGTCTTCATGCCCGTCGTAAGCGCACCAGGCCATGGTGTAGCAGTTGGTGTTAGCCCGGATCATCTTGAGGGTCACGTTTGCAAAGTGGCAATGGACCCCGATAAATACGCAAACTTCGATTTTATTGTGCTGAATGGTGAGGTTTGGATGACAGGGATTCATCACCGCTTCCGGGTCGATCTTGGGATAAATCGGCCGATAGTCGGGCATGGGAATGATATTCATTCCTGGGACTTCGGCAACAATATCCAAGGTCAATGTCGCCTTGTGCTTGGTTTCTTCGTTCCATCCCCATACCAACATGGGTCCCGGGTGCAGGGTAGGGTTTCTGCGTGTTAAAAGCTCATGTGCAAGGGTTTCCAGGGCTTTATCTTCAGGCACATGTTCGCCTTCGACCAACTGATTCGGGGAACCTTTTTCCGGTTGAAAGATCCCTTGGGCAGCGGCGGATGGGGGGAGCAGACCGATAGGTCCCACTTCTAATTTCGGCATTATTCAAAACCTCCGTGATAAAAATGTATAAATAATTTTATGTATATAAAAATTTAGGTAATGGTTTGGGTTGGCCAAAAAACAGGCGCTTTTAACCGATCAGAAATATTATTATCAATGCCCCCGCTTGTCAACTTAAAAGGGCTGGAATGAATGTTTTAAAGGGATTTATAAGAAAAGTATTAGTCCGATTCTTTGGGCGGAAAACCGTGAAGTTCGCCCCACTCAAAGGGAGCTACCGACCAGGCCTGTAAGATTTCAATTTTGTTTTCGGGGATTTTTCCTTCCT
>JAJDBD010000187.1 GCA_029261575.1 Nitrospinaceae bacterium
TTACGAACAAAACAAAAGGTTGGAGGAAAAGGTTCGCGTCCGCACACATGAACTTGAGGAGCAGGCGCGAATATTGAAAGAGGAAATCTCTTATAGAAATCTTGCGGAAGAGGCGTTGATGGTGGCCAAGGACGAGGCGGAGGTCGCCGCCAGGGCCAAGGGCGAGTTTCTGGATAACGTCAGTCATGAAATCCGAACGCCCCTGAACGCCATTTTAGGGTTTTGCGAAATTCTGCAATACGAGATGGAGGAAGCTGGAAATTCAGATTTTAAAGACGAGTTGAAAGCCATAGACTCCGCCGGAAAACACCTTCTGAGCCTGATCAACGATATCCTGGACCTTTCCAAAGTTCAAAGCGGCCGAATGGAATTGCACATTGAGAACCTGGACATACAATCTCTGGTTCAAATGGTTGTCGGCGCCCTGTGCCCGCTCGCTCAAAAAAACGAAAATCAATTGTTGCTGGATTGCCCCAAGGATATTGGTTTCATGATGGGCGATGAAACGCGCATTCGCCAAATCCTTCTTAATCTTTTGGGAAACGCCTGCAAATTTACGCAAAATGGGGACGTTTCGCTTTCTGTAAGTCGCGAAGTTGTTAGCGGGGGAAAGTACGTCCGTTTTGATATTTCCGATACCGGGATTGGGATCGAACCTACAAACCTGGAAGGATTGTTCGACGAATTTACCCAGGCCGATTCGTCGACCACGCGCAAATACGGCGGTTCCGGGTTGGGCCTTGCCATCAGCCGCCGTCTGAGCCGGTTGATGAAAGGGGACGTTACGGTAAAAAGCGCGCCTGGAAAAGGTTCGACGTTTACCTTGTCGTTGCCGCTCGACGTCTCCCGCCAAGTCAAAATGGCTCCCGAGTTTGGGGATGAATCGCCCGACCGGACTTCTGATTTTGAATGGCAAGAGCCTTCCAAGCCCCTGGACCAACCGGAAACGCAAACGAGCGATGAAAAACCGCTTTCTTCCGGGACGGAAAGGGACGTGGTTTTGTTGATCGACGAAGATCCCATGGTGAGGCATTTGATCACGCGGTTTTTGAAGAAGAACCGGTTTGAGGTGGAAACGGCTTCCATTCAGGACGGCATTCCCAAGGCGTTGGAAATCCGGCCCTGGTTGATCGTTATCGACCTTAAAACGGACAGTTCGGAAGGGTGGGGCGTATTGAATAATTTGAAAAATAATCCGGCGCTCACTACCATCCCGGTGATCCTTCTTTCCTTGCAGGACGAAAAGCAAAAGAGCGAGGCTTCGGGCGCCGCCGAATGTTTGCGAAAACCTCTTGAGTGGGATTTGTTTCTAAAAACCGTGCAGACCTATCGCAAGCCTGTGGAGGCCTCTGCGGCATTGTTGGTTCAGAAAGATTTGATTTGCCGGGAAATGATGCGGAAAATTCTGGTGATGGAAGGTTGGAAAGTCCTATTGGCCGAAAACAATAAAACAGCTTTCTCCTCCCTGGAGATTGCGGTCCCCAAAATGGTCATCCTCGATTTGACCTCTTCGCAAACAGACGGAATTGATTTTCTCCGACAACTAAGAAGGACGGAAAATTTGAGAGAGGTTCCCGTTCTGGCCCTGTCGGGAAACGAATTGTCTCTGGAAGAACGCTCCGATTTGGGCGAAGGGGTGGTGAAAATTTTTCAGAAGGGCAACTACACAAAAGCCTCCCTGATTGCCGAAACGCGGAAATACTCTTCTAAATCCTGACAAAAATTTTTGACTCTACCGGCGCGGTTTCATTGGCGGCGATTCGGCGCTTTTACTGCCGTGTTTCCCTGGGACCGTCGGGTTTTTTCGGCGGCGGGTTGGGTTCGATGTTCAGGTAAAAGATGGATTTTGGACTCACACGCAACGTGTATTCTTCATTCCCTATGGCCGTTCGCTGTCTCTTCACAATTTCAAAACGCCATTCCCGGATTCGCCCGGGTGGATGGGCGCCTCCCTTAACGGTCACGGAGCCGCGATGAGGATTGTTGACGAGTAAGAAATTTCCCGGAACGCCTTCTTGCCCTTCCTGAAAACGGTAAACCCAGGCGAAGAGGGAACTGATCGAACGGCTGGTGTTGTTGCGGATCTTGAAAGTGATTGCGCTGACGTCTTCCTGTAAAACATAATCGGTTGAATAAGAAATCAGGCCCAGGTTGATGTAGGTGGCGTCGGTTTCTTCCAGAAAGGCCTGGGCAAAAGAAGCCCGTGCGGGAATGAGCGCCAACAAAATAAATCCCGCCGCCGCCAAAAATTTTCTTTTTGCAATCACGTTCATCTACAGTCCTTCCGCATTCAATACCCGCCCTTATTATAGTAAGAAATTATCTTTGGCGTGGGCCTGGTTTCCCACGCCCGTCAAACTTTTTGAAATCCGTCATTCCTTCAGCCGTTCTAAAATCATGTTCCGCAGTTCGCCGGAGTCCTCCATTTCCCTTACCTTGCGGATCGCCGCCGGTTGAAAGTCCTTTTTAAAATACAGCCTACCCCTGGCGCCGAGGGGGGTCGCTATTGTTTCGCCGCTTTGCCAGGCTCTAATAGTTTGGACCATAATCCCGGCGCCCTTGATAAGAGGTTTGGCGATGAGCGACTGGAGGCTGTCGGACGCTTCCAGTTGAATCGATTCGCGGGCGTAATAATCGCCGGCGTCAATTTCCGCGTTCACGCGATGCACGGTGGCTCCCAGGCCTTCCAGGTCGCGGTTATGGATCGGCCAAAAGTTGCACGAGGATCCGCGATACTTGTCCGCAAGTCCGACGTGCAGGTTGATGATATTTCCCTCAAAGGAGTCGATGAAATTTTCGCTCAGGACGCTGGTGTTGAAAATGACGATCAGGTCGGAAGAAAGGTTCAGGATTTGGCGTTGGATATCTTCATTCTCCAAACCGCCGTGGGGAATTTTTAATACCGGCGTTTGTGTTTCGGCGGTGAAGGATTCTCCTGCGCCAAAGACGATTTGCTCATAGTTGTTTCGTTGCAGAAAAAACCAATCCCAATCCGCCCGATCCTCCGTGTTATTAATTATGGGCGGCGGATAATGAGGGGCTTCGATAAAAACCGCGCTCAAAGGAAAATGGCGACCCAACTGCCTGATGAAATATTCGCCCTGCAATCCTTCGCCAGCGATAACCACAAGGTTCAACGGTTTCATAATTTAATAAAGGTACAAATTTTTAATAGGAACGATACAATTGCCCTGCTTGATCTAGCCGACCAGAAATGGTGGCGCTTTTTAATTTTCTCCGCTGGTTATTCTACAGAAAAGGATTTGCGTTGCTAAATATCATTTGGATGGGATTCTTTTTTGTCGCTTTCGGAGCGGCGTTGTTCCAATGGCTGGCATTGGGGCGGGGAGAGGTTTTCGTTCAAATCATGGAGGCCGTTTTTGACATGGCCAAACTCGGTTTCCAGGTCTCGCTCGGCCTTGCCGGAGTGATGGCTTTTTGGATGGGGATGATGCGCATCGGCGAGAAGAGCGGGGCGCTTCAGGTTCTGGAACGATTCATCGCTCCTCTTTTCGCCCGCCTGTTCCCCGGCGTTCCCACAGGCCACCCCGCCAACGGGGCGATGTTGATGAACCTTTCGGCCAATGTCCTGGGATTGGACAACGCGGCGACTCCGCTCGGACTCAAGGCCATGAAAGAATTGCAAAGCCTCAATCCGGACAAGGAAACCGCCAGCGACGATCAAATCATGTTTCTGGTGATCAACACCTCTTCGGTAACGCTGTTCCCCATCGCCGTGTTCACCTACCGCGCCCAGCAAGGGGCGGCGGACCCGACGGATGTTTTCATCCCGATCCTGATCGCCACATTTATCTCCACCCTGGCGGGCATATGTGCCGCCGCTTTTTATCAGAAAGTGAAATTAAACGATCCCGCGGTCCTGCTTTATCTAGGCGGGGCCTTCGGCGTCGTCGCCGGAACGGCGGGCTATTTTTCCGCATTGAACCAATCGGCCATGCAGGCGCAATCAGCGTTGATCAGTAATTTTCTTCTATTTTTAATTATCATTGCGTTTATGGGGATGGCGCATAAAAAAGGCGTGGACGTTTTTGCCGCTTTTATCGAAGGAGCCAAAGAGGCGTTTCAGGTGGTCCTCACGGTGTTTCCGTATTTGGTCGCCATGTTGGCCGGCGTCGGGGCGTTTCGGGCCTGCGGGGCTCTGGATTTTATTCTGCAGGGCGGACGCTGGCTTGTGGAAGGCGTTGGAGCGGACTCCAGATTCGTGGAGGCGATTCCCACCGCCCTGATGAAACCGCTGAGCGGAAGCGGCGCGCGCGGGTTGATGGTGGAGACCATGTCGATCCACGGCGCCGATTCTTTTGCGGGTCGGTTGTCCTGCATTTTTCAGGGAAGCACGGAAACAACTTTTTATGTTCTGGCGTTGTATTTCGGGTCGGTGCAAATCCGCCGCACACGCCACGCTCTGGCGTGCGGTTTGTTCGCGGATTTCGCGGGCATTGCGGCGGCCATCCTTACCGCTTACTGGTTTTTTGGATGAAGGGGGAAAGGCGTCGCGGAACTATTTCTTTTTGGCGGAAACATACATCCCGTTGGCTCCGGCCTGTTTGACGACCCCGTCCGATATACCGTCGTTGAGGACCTGGTCCGCAATACTGCTATTGATGTTGTCGTCGGAAAAATCGCCGGGACCGACGCCCAGTTCGGATTGATACCAGTTCCTCAGGGAAGAACTGCTTTTAAGAATAAAATGAATAGCCTCCAGTTTTTTCATTCCACCGGGTTCGCCTCCCAGGGTTTCACAGATTTGAGGAACCTGCCCCTTTGCGCTGGAGGCGAATTGGTTCATGTAATCCAGCTTTTTCTGAATGAGCCGGATTTTTTCCTGCTTGTTGCCGTCGGGGGATTTTTGGATCGCCACAAAATCATTTTTGATTTCAACAACGAATTTTTGGATCGTATTTAAATGATTCAGGCAATCGTTATAATTCATGGTATTGGAAAGGCGCGGCTAAAAGTTCCAGGGGGTTCTGTGAAGATGAACGACAAACTAAAAATATTTGAATGAATTTATTTTTTTGAAGCTAACATTTAACCCACCGCGAATTGTCCCCGCCACGTTTTAATTTGTTGAGCCGATCAAAAAACTCCGGTTCAAAATATTCCACCCGGGTATCGGGAAAGCCCTTGCAACCCGCGTACACTTCGATTTCCCGCAGCACAACTTTTTTTATTAGCTCTCCGTCCGGATCGGTCAGAGTGATGTGGATGGGAACCTTGGCGGCCCAGCCATGGCAGGTCACCTTGTATTGGTAGCTGGCAAAACACAAGGATTTTCCGTCAACGTCTTCGGTCAATACGATGACGACAATGTTGTTTGTTAAAGTGGCCAGTTTTGCTCCATCCGTGGAAACCAGGTCGACGTCGTTATAGAAAAACGCTTTATACTTGGATTCCGCTTTTGGCTTGACCTTTTTATTGGTGGCCAGCAAACCCTCCATGTCAACAAGAACGTACTTGTTTGTGTTGAGTTCGGTGTCCTGATTGATCAGTAAATTAAAATGTTCTTCGGCCATGAAAAAGTTCCCTGTTTCTTATCAACGTCCGGGCGAATTGGTCGATGGATCGACGATAGTTGCGATCGGTTACAAACTTAAAAAACGCTTTCTCATAACAGCTTGCCGCCGCTTTGCGAATTTCCCTAAAAGCCGGGGCAGGTAATTATAGCAAATTCAAACGCCGGGAAAGCGAAAAACCTGTGCGTCTCCCTAAAATTCAAAGGGTTATATAATTCATAAGAGGATAAGGAATTTTACCGCAAAATGCAAATTCACTTTGAAAAATTTTACGGGAAAAACGTCGGCAAGGGGGGGCGTCGAAAATGAACCGTCGGCGAGACAAGGCGAATCATTTTCGCGGTTATAATGTCTTGCCTTTTGGCGTGTTTTAGGGCAGAAGATAAATTTACCGCTCCAGAACGCCCTGAATTCTTTTGGAATTTTTATGGCCGACGAAATTAACTCAGAATCCAATCGAGACTTGGAACTCGAATTCTTTAATAAACTCAGCGTTTATTATCGAGAAGAAAGCGCCGGAGGATTGGTTGATATTAAAACTCCCTACGCCAAGATTTTGTACGTCTGGCTGGCGTTTAATGAGATGCTCCAGAAGCAAAAAACTGCGGGCGGATTTACTTTTCATCGCATCATTCCCCAATGCCTACTTGATTCCGAGGGCAGGATTTTTCAACCAGGCGAGTTGGATATAGGCAAGAGCAAGTATGTTTTGGATTTTATGATAGAGACAGTCGGCTTTTACCACGACCCCGACAAGAGCTTGAAAATCGCCCTTGAAATAGACGCGAGGGAATTTCAAAAGAAAGCTCTGGACCAAATGGAAAAAACCCAGGAAAAGGAAAACTTTTTAATAAAACACGGGTTTGTTCCCATGATTGTTAAGGGAAGCGAGATTTTTGACAATCCCGATAAAGTCATTTGCAGAATGGAAGAGCTTTACTGGGGAACCGAAAAAGAAGAGTTAAAACGCCGCAAATTGAAAGCATAGGTTTTTGTAATGGGAGTCGAAATAGTTTAAAATACAGGTTAACAATAGTTTCTAATTCTTACCTGGAACCCCTAATGCCCGAATTAGCAATGTATTCCAAAATCCTCGTGGTGGACGATGAATCAGAGGTTCGGTCCCTTCTTAAAGAGTTTCTGGAGGGCGAGAAATATCAGGTGGAGACTGCCGAGGACGGCGAGGAGGCGTTGATCAAACTGGAGGAATTCCAACCATCTTGTATTCTCCTTGATATCAAGATGCCGTTTCTAAACGGCGTCGAGGCCCTAAAGATGATCAAGCTTCGGCAACCCGACGTCGAAGTGATCATGACCAGCGCCTTGGATAATTTGAAAAAGGTGGAGGAGTGTATGCAACACGGCGCTCATGGATACATTCGCAAACCCTTGGACTTGGACGATCTTTTAAGGGAGATAAAAGAGTGTCTGGCTAAAAGGGCGAAACGTCTGGAGGATAAAAAGAAAGAAGTCGGCCAAAAACACCAACAGGAAAAGCTGAAATCCAAAGCGCAACTTTTGAACAAGGAGATGTTTCATGCGCTCCGGTTTCCTTTTCACCTGGTGGATTATTTCGACCAGGAATTCGCTTGCCACGCTAAAAATGTTTCCTGGCTTTGCGAAAAACTGGCCATTCAGATGGGGATTTCGCCGACTGACTTGTGCAATTTTTCCGGCTTATACCACGACATCGGTAAATTGTCCTTTTCTGGCCGTCTACTAAATACCGATCCGGAACGCTGGACCGCCAACGAAAGTAAAGTTTTTGAGATGTTTCCGGTTTTTGGCGAAGAATTTGTTGGGTTTCACTTCCGCTTGAAAGGATTGGGCGTCATTATCCGCCACCAATGCGAGAAAGTGGACGGGACGGGTTTTCCCGACGGTTTGTTCAGGGACGATATTCCTCTGGAGTCCAGAATTCTTGCGGTGGCCAACACCGTGGACGAAGCTCTGGCGGCGGAAAAATTGCGCCATATGGAGTTTGACCTTAAGGCGGAATCCAAAGTTTTGGATTCTATCGCTAGCAAGGAGGGGACGTTTTTAGATCGTCAGGTCGTCCGGGCATTGAAGAAATTTATCCTCAACTATCAGCCTCCAAAGGAAAGACAGGTGGAGTTGTCCGAATTGGAGGAAAAAATGGTCTTGTCCCGAGACTTGGTTACACAACAAGGGAAATTGATTCTCCACAGAGGAACTCCTCTCCGCCCAGAGGGATTGGCAAAAGTCAGGCTCATTAATCAAGTCTATCCCGTTGGAGAAAAAATCCACATTTATTCAAAATAAAAAAATACGCGGCCCATCTCCGTCCAGCCACTCTCTCCTGGCGGATTCCCATGTCGCGCCGTTATTCCAAAAAGAAAGGCCGCCGCCCCGGCGCCTCCGGTTTGGGGACGCCTTGACGGATTAACGAATTAACGAATTAGCGGGTCGAGGCCCGATCCTGAATTTTTTAAAAGAGCGATATTGTAAAAAGCGGACATTTTAAACCGAAGCGAAGTATCTATACGTTGGGTTGGTTTATGGGAAATGTTTCATAAGAATCCCGGACGCTAAAAATTTTCACCGGTATCCCGTATTTTCTCCTGATGCGATTCCCTTTATAGGCATCCGCCGCCATGGACAAGCAAATTAAAGAGCAGGCGCTTTACCCTCTGTTAATGGTCCTTTTGACGGTTTTCGGGCTTTCCTTTGCCTGGGAATTTGTGATTGAAGAATGGTTTTTACTTAAATTCTTCAATCTTACGGAAGTCGAATCCGAGGCCGCCCACTGGGAGTATGTCGTCACCGCCTCGGTCTTTACCTTCCTGGCCTTGCTATACCCCTTGTTTTCCCTTTGTAGACTGATCACCCGTGAAAAACTGGCCAAGGAAAACGAGCGGCAATTCAAGGATATCGCCGACAACGCCAGCGCGACCATTTTCATCAAAGACCTGGAGGGGAAATATGTATTTATCAATAGCCAATATGAAAAAACATGTAAAGTAACAGCGTCGCAGGTTCTTGGGAAAACGGATCGCGAGATTTTCTCAAAAGAAATCGCCGATCAATTTACGGCAAACGACAGTCGGGTTCTTGAATCCCTGAAGCCATACGATTATGAAGAAACCGCGGACTTTGGAGACGGCGTCCGCTATTACCTGTCGACTAAATTCCCCCTTTTGAACTCGGAGGGCAAAGCCTACGCCCTTTGCGGAATTTCAACGGATATCACCGAACGCAAGCATGCGGAGGAGCAAATCCGAATCCGCGTTCGTCAACAAGCCGTAACCTCGGAATTCGGCCTTTTTGCATTGGGGAGAAATGGGATTCAAGAAATAATG
>JAJDBD010000188.1 GCA_029261575.1 Nitrospinaceae bacterium
GCAGGCCTGGGAAGAAGGCGCGGATTTTCGCGAACTATTGGAAGCGGACAAAGACGTCGCCAAACGCCTTTCGCCCAAAGAATTGCGGGCGGCGTTCGATATAAAAAATCAGCTGAGAAACGTAGACAAAATTTTCAACCGTGTGTTTAAAAAACAGGAGACGAGGGGATGAAGCGCCTGGAGCAAATGTACGAAGGCAAGGCCAAGATTTTGTACCACACAGACGATCCCGATCTGGCGATCCAGTATTTCAAGGACGACGCCTCGGCGTTCAACGGTATTAAAAAGGGGAGCATCGTCGATAAAGGGATAGTCAACAACCATATCTCGTCGGCGATATTCAAGTTTCTGGAAGCCAACGGCGCGCCGACGCATTTTGTCGACCGGCCCAGCGACCGGGAGATGGTCGTGAAGAAGCTGGAGATCATCCCCATCGAGGTGGTGCTCCGCAACGTGGTGGCGGGGAGCTTAGCCAAACGCACCGGCCTGCCGGAGGGGCAGGAGTTGAAACAACCGATCCTGGAGTTTTATTACAAGAGCGATCCGTTGGGCGATCCGATGATCAACGAGTACCACATCGCGGAGTTCGGCTGGGCGACGGACGATGAAGTGGCGTTGTTAAAATCGCAGGGATTCAAGATCAACGAGTTAATGGTGGAATTTTTCAAGAAGCGCGGCATACGGCTGGTGGATTTCAAGCTGGAGTTTGGGCGGCACAAGGGAGAGGTGTTGCTGGGCGACGAGATCAGCCCCGACGGGTGCCGGTTGTGGGATTGGGAGACGGGGGAGAAGATGGACAAAGACCGGTTCCGGTTCAACCTCGGCAATGTTGAGGAAAAGTATCAGGAAGTGTATCAGTTGATCTGCGGCGATCCGGGATAGTCGGCGCCTCGCCGGCCAGTACGCTAAAGGATCCAAAGCTTGTATTCCTAGACTGGTAATTGTCAACAGGACTCTGTTATGCTTCCAAAAAGAGATTTGACTCCTTTGAACGGACAATCTTTTTAAATAAACTTTGAATCAAGATTTTCCAAGGAATAAAACGGAAATGGACAAACTTTCTTTTTGGTTAAGCGATCTTAGCGTTACCATTTCTCAATTATTTGATCAGCTTTTAAACTTTACTCCTGATTTATTAGGAGCCCTTCTTCTCCTTTTCTTAGGAGTTCTTGTTGCCCGTTTATTAAAATCTTTAAGCCTTCGTCTTGCCAAGGGAACTAATCAAGTTTTAAACCGTGTTTTAAAAAAAGGTATTTTTGTTAAATTTCGCTTATCCGAGTCTTTTTCTGAGCTTATTAGTAAAATTATTTTCTGGTTAACCATTCTCCTATTTGCCACCGGAGCGGCCCAGCTATTGGGAATCATGGCGTTTACCGTTTGGCTCAACCGGGTCGTGGCCTATTTTCCCACCTTTGTGGTGGGCGGACTGATCATTGCCGCTGGATTTCTATTGAGCGCTTTCGTCGGGGACATTACGACCACTGCAATGACGTCCGCCGATATTCCCCACGGCAAACTCATCGGCGGGATCGTCCAGGGCGCAACTTTGATCACCGCGGTTGTCATCGGATTGGATCAAATTGGAATTGAAGTGACTTTCCTGGTCACTTTAATTTCAATTCTTATGGGAGCCATCGTTGGAAGTTTTACGTTTGCCGTGGCCCTGGGGGCCAAGGATCTGGTGAGCAATTTGATAGGGGGACGCTATGTTCAACAACAATATCAAACGGGGCAAAGAATTAAAATTGGAGACATTGAGGGAACGATTTTGGAAATAACTCCCGTTTCGATGATCTTGTCCACCGACGAGGGCCGTATGACCATTCCGGCTAATAATTTTCAATCAAAACCTTCGTTACTGTTCATGCAGGACGCCAGGGATGAGTGACGTCCCCAAATTCACATTGGCCTTTCTTGAGAAACGGCCTTTCGAAGCCGCCCGGGTTTTAGAACAATTGCCCCCGGAGAGAGCTTCGGCGTTGTTTCAGGAATTGTCTCCGGCGGTTGGCGGCAAGGTTTTAAAAAAATTACTTCCAGATTATTCCGCTCTTTGCTTGAAATCGATCTCCCCTTCTCTTGCCGCAACGCTGATTCAAGAAATACCCACCTTTACCGCCGCAACTATTTTACGGTTTATGCCGGACGCTTCCGTTACGGCAATTCTGGAGTCTCTTCCTGATAAAAAGAGGGCGCCTCTGACTAAACAATTGGCTTATCCGCAAAATACCGTCGGGGCCTGGATGAATTCTCAAACCATGGGAATTCCGGAAAACTTGACCGTGGGCGAAGCGAGAAAATTTATTCGCCAGAGCGGGGGACGAATGGACTATCAGGTTTATGTCGTTAACAATGATAGAACCCTGGAGGGAATGATTGAACTTGCCGCATTGGCTATCACTAAAGACAGCCTTCCCATTTCAAAACTTTTAATCAAGGATATAATTCCTCTTTCCGACCGGGCTTCTTTGGACCGGTTAAAGTCCCTGCCAGCCTGGGAGCGATTTGAGGCTCTTCCCGTGATTAATAAAAAGGGAAGATTTTTAGGGGTTTTAACTCAATCCAGCATTGACAAGGCTTTTTCAACTAACGACAGTTCCAACAATTCTTTGGATCTGAGTTCCGTACTTATGGACTTGACTAAAACTTACGTCTCCGCGTTGTCCTTGCTAGTGGAAGGCATAATGTCCTTGTCATTTTTTAATAAACCTCCAAAGAAATCCAAACATGGAATTTAAGACGGCGGAAACAATTAATGCATTGAACGGCAGATTTTTGACCGATTACCCTCGCGAAGCCGCTCTTGAATTGGAAAAACTGGAGCCGGAGGAGGCCGCTCAAATTTTGGAAGGGCAATCTCATTTTTTGCTGGGTCCAATTTTGGAGCGGCTCACGTCCGAATTTGCGGCGTCCATTTTGCCGTTTTTGCCGGAACAAAAAGCCCTGGCCCTTATAGAGAATTTAAATCCTAATTTAACCGTCACGATTTTAGGCCAGTTGCCGGAGGATGAGAAGGAACGTTATCTTTCTTTAGGTTCTCCTGAAACTCAAAAAGAGCTTCGCCGGTTGACGACTTACGGCGACGATTCGGCGGGAAGATTGATGGATCCCCGGTTTCACGCATTTCGGGAAAATATGAACGTAATACAGTGCCTTAGAAGATTGCGCAAACTAAAGGTCAAGCCTGCCAGCGGTTTATTTTTGGTCGACGATAATAATAAATTGGTTTCCAGGGTTGAAATGCAGGACCTGGCTCTCGCCGAATCATTGCAGGCGCTTAATGAATTGGCCCACCCTGTTAAAGCCTTCGTGAACCCAACCGACCCCAGGGAAGAAGTGGTGGCAAAAATGGAGGAATTTAAAATCTCCAACTTGCCTGTTTTGGATATTTCCGGAGGCCTGGTTGGGGTTGTCCGTTATGACGCCCTGGTCAAGGCCGTTGAAGAAGAGGCCACGGTCGATATCCAGACCATGTTCGGCGTCAGTAAAGACGAACGCGCGCTGTCCAGCCCGTTGTTTTCAATTAAGAAAAGATTGCCCTGGCTGGAAATCAATCTTTTAACGGCGTTTCTTGCGGCAAGCGTCGTGGGTTTGTTTGAAGCCACGATCGCCAAATTCACCGCGCTCGCGGTTCTGCTTCCGGTGGTTGCGGGCCAATCGGGAAACGCGGGAGCCCAAGCCCTGGCAGTGACCATGCGCGGACTGGCCTTGCGGGAAATTAATATCAAACAATGGCCTTTGGTGGTGATTAAGGAAGCCAAAGTAGGATTTTTAAATGGAGTCGCCGTTGCCCTGACAACCTCCGTCGGGGTTTATTTTTGGAGCCATTCCTGGGGATTATCCCTGGTCATTGGTATTTCAATGGTTATATCCATGGTCGCCGCGGGTTTGTCGGGAGCCGCCGTGCCTATCATCCTCACGCGTCTGGGTCAGGATCCAGCCACGGCCGCCTCAATCATTCTCACAACCGTAACGGACGTGGCGGGCTTTTTCTCCTTTTTGGGAATAGCCACCGTTCTTTCAAGCTTGCTTTAACAAGATATTTTTTCATCTGGTTTCAAAAATATCAGAGACGGATCCGGACAAATCCAATCTCAATTCTTCCCTTTGGAAGGCAAACTTCCCGTTAACCCAAAAAACTCATGTCTTCTCATTCTTCCAAAAAAGCGATTTTCGCCGCCCTTGCGGGCAACGGCCTGATAGCTGTGACTAAATTTTTTGCGGCTTTTCATACCAACAGTTCCTCAATGTTTAGCGAAGCCATCCATTCCGTGGTCGATACGGGGAATCAATTTTTACTGCTTTACGGCTTGAAATGTTCAGAGCGACCCGCCGACAAAAGCCATCCGTTTGGTTACGGGATGGAGCTTTATTTCTGGAGCTTTGTCGTCGCTATTTTAATATTTGGATTGGGGGCGGGCATTTCCGTGTATGAAGGAATCGCTAAGATCAAGAATCCGGAGCCGATAACCGATCCTCAAGTCAATTATGTTGTGCTTGCCCTGGCCATGGTGTTTGAAAGCGTCGCCTGTTCGGTTGCCATAAAAGAATTAAAAAAAACCAAAGGAACTCAAAATTGGATTAAAGCCGTTCGCGCCAGCAAGGATCCCGCGATTTTCACGGTTTTGTTTGAAGATTTTGCGGCGCTCGTCGGCCTTTTGGTCGCCGGTCTCTCGATTTATTTTGGGGAATTATTGGATTTGCCCGTGCTCGACGGGGTGGGTTCCGTGGTCATTGGATTGATTCTTGCCACCACGGCTTTATTTCTCGCTTACGAGTGTAAAGAGCTTTTGACGGGCGAGGCCGCAAACGAACGCGTCGTCTATGGAATCAAGCAAATTTTGAAACAAGAATCCAGCCTGCTTTACATCAACGAAGTTTTGACCATGCACCTGGGGCCTAAAGATATTTTGCTCAATATCAGTCTGGATTTTAAGGACGCCATTTCTTCAGTCGAAGTCGAAGAAACCATTTCCAGAATGGAATCCAATATCAAAGCCGAATTCCCGGAAATCAAGCGGGTGTTCATAGAAGCCCAAAGCTGGCTGGGCCATCGGGAAAGTATTAAACCAAACGCTGAAACTTTATAATTTTGTAAAATTTCCGGCCTGTGATCGCCCGGTTGCGCAACCCTGCCACCCAATTTCCTTCGACAAGTTCCGCCTGATAAATTTGCCCCCAGGCGCTTGCCTGGCGGCGGGTTTTTTTGTTTCCAATTGTGAATTTTGGAAGTCTGGTTTAGAATCGTTAGCTTGAACCCCCACAGTTAATTTGAACGATGCTGCCCGAAAAAATATTATCTTCCAAAATATTTATTGTCGACGACAGCCTGGAGAACGTCCAGCTTTTGACTGATCTGCTCAAAAGAAGAGGTTTCCAGAATATCCACAGCGTTACGGAATCCTTAAAAGCCGTAGAGACCTACCTGGAAATCCAGCCCGACCTCGTGTTGCTCGACTTGAACATGCCGCACCTGGACGGTTTCGGGGTGATGGAGCAGTTAAACGCCATCGACGATCACTCCGACGTGCCGGTCATCGTCCTCACCGCCAAAACCGATCAGGAAATCCGCATCCGCGCCTTCGAGGCGGGGGTCCGGGACTTCATCAGCAAACCGTTTAACATTAAGGAAGTGATCAATCGGATTCAAAACTGGTTGGAGGTGCGCCTGCTCCACAAGGAAATTTCCAATCAGAACAGGGAGCTGGAGGCCAGGGTCCGGGAGCGAACCCAAAAGCTGGCGCATACACAGAGGGAAATCGTCAAACGCCTGGCGCGCGCGGGCGAGTACCGGGACAACGAAACCGGCATGCATATCGTGCGCATGAGCCGCTACTCTTCCCTGCTTGCCGAGACCGTTGGAATCAACCCCGAAGGATGCGAATTGATCTTCCACGCCAGCCCCATGCACGATATTGGCAAAATTGGAATCCCCGACCGGATCCTCCTCAAACCCGGAAAGCTGACGCGGGACGAATGGGATATCATGAGAAGCCACACGGAGATGGGGGCGGAAATTTTATCCGGCTCGGACTCCGACCTTCTGAAAAAAGCCGAAGTCATCGCCAAAACCCATCATGAAAAGTGGGACGGGTCCGGTTACCCCAAGGGAACCAAGGGCGAAGATATTCCCATTGAAGGCAGAATCGTCGCCGTCAGCGACGTCTTCGACGCCTTGACTTCCGAACGCCCCTACAAGAAGGCCTGGACCGTGGAGGAGGCGGTGGAAGAACTGGACCGGGGCCGCGGCGCGCATTTTGACCCGCAACTGATCGAGAAATTCAAGCACGTCCTCCCCGACGTCCTCAAGATAAAATCCAAGTTCGTGGACAGCGAGGAAACCCAATCCAAAATGTCCCTGGACGTTTTTCATCCGGACCTGAAACCGGAAGTTTGATAACCTGTCTTCGCGAAAAAGAGCTTTACAAATAAAATTGGACGGCCTGCGGCCTTATTTCACCCCCTCATCCTCCCTTCTCCCCCAGGGGAGAAGGGAGGCTTGCTTCCAATATATGTACGGCTTTACGCCCGGAATCAAATTTTAATAATTCCTCTCCCCACTGCGGGAGAGGACATGGTGAGGGGGCTTAATACTCTTTTTTTTCCCTCATGCGACTTATGAAATCCCTTTTCCCATTCAGCCCATGACTTCCCCGAATAATTCAAAAAGCCGGGAAGAAATCCCCGTCACCCTTTTGGCCGGGTGCCTGGGTTCCGGCAAGACCACCTTTCTCAATTACATCCTGAAGGAAAACCACGGCAAGCGGATCGCGGTGATCGAAAACGAATTTGGCGAGATCGGGATCGATCATGATCTGGTGATCGGGGCGGACAGCGATATTTTCGAGATGAACAACGGGTGCATCTGTTGTTCCATCAAGGGAGACCTGATCGAAACCTTGAACCGTCTGATCGGCAAGCGCGAGAAGTTTGATCGCATCCTGATCGAGAG
Organism: Nitrospinaceae bacterium; assembly: GCA_029261575.1. Lineage (GTDB taxonomy): Bacteria > Nitrospinota > Nitrospinia > Nitrospinales > JACRGP01 > JAJDBB01. The sequence goes on from JAJDBD010000188.1 coordinate 6,950, forward strand.
CACGGGTTTGGCCTCGCCCGGTCCGCTGGCACAGGCGTTCCTCGTAGATAACGAGTTGGCGACTTCTCTCAAGTTCGACGGGGTGGCGTCGTTGGTGGACGCAAAGAACTTTCGCAAGCAATTGGAGGAAATCGACGTCGCCGGGGAGCAGACGGCGTTTTCAAACGCAATTTTGATCAACAAGACCGACCTCGCCTCGGCGGAGGAGTTGGACAAAATTGAAACCCTGGTCCGGCAGATCAATCCCACGGCGAAAATTTTTCGCACTCGCCACGCTGTGGTCGATCTGGATCAAATTTTAGATATGGGCGGCTTCGAGCTGGACCCGACCCGGGAGTTCGATCTGGACCGGCCCCTGGATATTCCAAGGTCGAGCGAGGCGTCTCTTCCCATTGAATCCGTCAGCCTCAGCCTGCCGGGCAATATAGACCTGGGCCGGTTCCGCATGTGGCTGCAAATGCTGGGAATCATGGAGGGGATGGACGTCATGCGCGCCAAAGGAATATTGAGCTTGCCGGACTCTCCGGACCGCTGGATTTTCCAAAGCGTTTATATGATGTTCGACGCCAAAGCGCAAAAACCCTGGGGCGGGGACCCCAGGGAAAACCGGTTCGTGTTCATAGGCCGGAATCTGGATCGGCAAAAACTGGAAGCGGGAATACGGAATTTGCTGGGAAATTAACCGGCGAAGGCGCCGGGACCAATAGTTCACGTTTGAATAATTCCCCTTAAACTGCCAACCTGCCACTGCCAACAAATAGGATTAGAACGTAAACACCATGTCCACGTTCGCCCTCTTTCCAAAAATATCTTCTCTTCCGCTGATGGGAGATTCCCAACCGGCGCCCATCTGAATACTATTAGTGAATTGATACCGGAAACCCACTCCCATCGTGGCAACGGTTCCAGAGTGGATTGCCCCGAAGTTGACGAGGTCCACGCCCTCGAAACCGACCGGAGTGCGATTCGAATCGTCGATGGTCTTGAAACCGTTGAACTCGAGAACCGGGAAAAATTTGGGAGTCAAGGCGTAATCGAAGTGTACGGCCCAATGCCACATGGAGGTGTCCTCGTCCTGCAACGCGAGATTTACGCCGGTGTTGCCTTCAATTCCCAGGCGTCCGATATTTTTGGCTCCGGAAGTGAAGAGGTCCACCAGGCCGCCTCCCTGTCCCTGAATGCTGATAGCGCCCGCGTCCAGATCGCCGGAGGGCAGTTCGAATTCGAATCCCGCGGTAATAATTTCATTTTTTGTCGGCTTGTTCCAAAGCGCGTATTTCAACCCCAAAGAGATATTGGCAAACCCGTTTTCGTCCGGGAGAACGCCGTCAAATTCCGCGTCCACATAGCCGTCCTTGCTGGCGATGATCCCCAGCCGGTCGTTCAGAGCCATGCGAAGCTCCAGAGCGTAAACGTTGATATGACCGCCGCCCGTTAAAAAACTTCCCGGGAGGACGTTGTGGATGAAAAGCGGGCGGACCTCCGTGGTGATGTAGGGGGTTTCGTTGAACAGAGGGTTGCTCAATGGGGGAACGTAACGCTCGTGCTTTCCCTTACCCAGGGAACCGTGGTAATCGAACTCGAAGCCAAACGCGGGTTGGATGGAAAAACAGACCGTGAGACAGAATAGAAAAAAGACCCCAGCAAAACGTTTCATGAAATTTACCCCCTCTGTTTAAAAATATGCACACCTTATTAGAAATTAAAGGTATTTTCAACGGAAATTTATTCCCGAAAAGTTTGTTTTTCTTATATTTTCTTGAATATTCCACCAAAAAGGGGGAGTTGGCTCAGGGGGAATGGGGGGGGGGGGATTAAAAGGTTGGGTTCTACTTGCCCAACCAAAGGGAGATGATGTGCCAGAAAAAAGAAAACCCGACCAGGGCAATATTTAAACAAAACCAAGGAAGAACCTGTTAGATGAACTTAGCAAAAAAAAATTTCTTCCCTTAAAGACAATTGATAGATGACAAGGCAAAAAGTATTGAGTAATATGACAGGGGAGAGCTTAGGCTCAGAACGGTCAACTAACCCTTTGCATTTAAAAGGGTTAGTGTTTATATTCTTTTGACGGATTTTTTGAGTCAATTGTTTATCTTGGTCTTTCAATTATGGGAAAAACCAGCCCGCAACTTTTGAGGGCCTTAAAGTTAGAAAAAATCACTCCCCCCACCTTTTTTCGTTCACTTAAAGAGTGCTCTGGAACCCTCCCAAGCCATCCATATTCCCACATAATGAGGCGGGCTTGGGAAGCTATGGAACTTTCCGGTATTTACTGTATTGATGACAAGCCGACGATTTACTTTAAAGAGGTATCCAAGTTTAACCCGCAAGAAGCCCAAACCCTTCAAAAAAAATTATGGAATCAAGGCTTCGCTATACTTCTAGTAATTAGTACCAAAACAGAAATTCATATTTACTCTGGATTGGTTCCCCCCGTTCATGATGAGTCATCGCAAGATAAGATTTTAGTTGAAAAATTAAATACGATTGCAAATGCTTTGGAAATCAATAATTTTGTGCAAAGCGTCGAAACAGGTCAATTTTACAAAGATAACGAAGGCTATTTTAACCCTGCAAATACGGTTGATCGTTATTTGCTAAAAAATTTAAAAGTGGCTCGAGATCGACTTAAATCCTGTGAAGGAGACTGGGACTATTCGACCATACATGCGATTTTAGGAAGACTCATTTTTACTTGTTACCTTATCGACCGGGAAATTATTGGTTCAAAACATTTTGCTGACGCCGGCGCCCCAGATGCAAGAAACCTTAAAGAGCTTTTTAATTCAGGAGCCCAGGCTAAAAACATCCTATATAAATTGTTTAAATCCCTCCATTCAGTTTTCAATGGAAACATGTTCGATGAGAATATCCAAGATGAAAAAAAATCCATTACGTCCGGACATATTGAAATTCTCAAAAGGTTTTTCAATGCGAAAGACCTTGAGATGGAGCAATTTAGTCTGGATTTTTGGGCGTATGACTTTAGCGTAATTCCGATTGAAACCATTAGCGCAATCTATGAAGAGTTTCTCGGCGCTGAAAATGAAAAAGGAAAACAGAAAACGGGAGCCTATTACACCCCCAAGTTATTAGCGGAGACCACCGTAGATATTGCTATAGAAGGGTGGAACACACTTTTGGATAAAAAAATCCTAGACCCGGCTTGCGGTTCTGGCATTTTTTTAGTGATTCTTTTTAATCGCATGGCAGAAGAGTGGAGATTTAAACACCTCAATACCGGAAACAAAGTTAAAGCCAGGGAACTAAAAAAATTACTTCAAAATAATTTATGCGGGGTTGATGTTAAAGAAACCGCGTGTCGCGTCACCTGCTTTAGTTTATATCTTGCCTACCTGGACCAATTCTCTCCAAGAGATATCCATGACCTTGAAGAGAAGCAAGCCGAAAAAGTACTTCCAAATATACTGGCTTTAAAAGGAAGTGAATCGAATTTAGATGAGCCTCCAGTAATTTTTGAAGGAAATTTTTTTGACCCAGAAGTTAATATTCCAAAACAATTTGATTTAATAATAGGGAACCCACCGTGGGTTAGTAGAGGTAAAAATACGGACACAATGGCAATAGATTGGTGCCTTGCAAAGGATAATCCTTGGGCAGACCTTGCCCCTAAAAAGAAGGCTGATAAGAATTTATTTTTCATGCCCGCAAATCAAATCGCGAATGCTTTTTTGTGGAAAACTCCTCTTCACCTACAACTCCACGGAAAGGCATGTTTATTAATGCCTTCCAAAATACTCCTCAATGAAACAACAAATAAATTTCAAGAGGGTTGGTTTAAACGGTTTTCCGTTGAAAAAGTAGTGCAACTGTCCGATATGAGGCGCATTCTTTTCAAAAAAGCTATTAGTCCTGCAATCATCTTAAGATTTAACCCAAAACAATTTGAAAATAGAAATTGTCATATTGAATACCTTATTCCCAAGGCTAATAGGGCGGACCCGAGAAAGGGGTCTATTGTTTTATTTTCTGATGATTATAAACGAATAAAAATTTCAACTTTAATAAAGAAAGCAAGAAACGATGAGGCTCCCATCTTATGGAAGAAGTGTTTTTGGGGAACTCCAAGGGATACCCAGTTTCTAGACCGCTTGTTGGAAATGCCTCGATTGGGAAATATTGTTGGAGAAATCAGGGAGGAAAAAAGATGGATAAAAGGGCAGGGTTTTATTCCTGATACTAAAAAAAAGAGCGCCTCTCCCAAAAAACCCTGGTGGCCCAAAAGCCATCTTTTTATTAATGCGAAAAGTTCAGCTGTTAAACTTTTCCTATTAAAGGAAGATTGCGAAAAAATAAATAATAAATTTGAAAGATTATCTCGGCCCAGAGATCCAGAAATTTTTAAGGCTCCTTTGTTGCTGGTCAATCAAGGTTTTTCGAAACGCGCTTACTCGGATTTTGATGTTCTATTTCAGGACTCTCTTCAATCTATTTGCGGTCCAGAAGAAGATAAAGATTTACTTCTTTTTTTGACTGCGGTTTTAAATTCCAACGTTGCAACATATTTTTTGTTTCATACGGCCGCAAACTGGGGAACTGAAAGGAAAAAAGTGCATTTTACTGAACTTATGCGCCATCCTTTTCCGTTGCCAGAAGACACTGACGATCCCTCTCAATCAAAATCAATAATTAATGAAATATCCAAGAAATTTAAGAAGCTGATAGCGGAATTTAAAGGGATATCTATTGGAAAAGCGGAAAAGGTCAGGAACTTTCAACAAGATATTGAGCCATTAATTTACAAATATTATGGGATCTCAGAGTGGGAAAGGATTTTGATTGAAGACACTATAAACATTTTTGAACCAAGTTCGACGCCATCTTCAATGAAATCCAGAATCCCCACCCTTGAACCGACAAGCCCTGACTTCCGAAAGAAATACGCCAATTTGTTATGCCAGGTTTTGAATTCCTGGGCGAAATCAGGAAAACAACGGGTCAGCGCTTTGACTCGTTTTTCATCCAGTCTAGGTTATGGAGTTTTTACGCTTACAAAATCATCCAAAACTATGGGCTATGAGGAGAAGAAATCTGACAGCGAAATGAATGCTGTTTTGGAAAGAATTCTTAAATTGCTCCCCAACAGGACAGGCGGATTATCTTATCTTCGAGGTCTCAAAATTTTTGATGGGAACATGATTCATTTTGTAAAGCCTTTGACTAAAAGACATTGGACAAAAACTTCCGCTTTAAATGACGCCGATGAAATTGCCGCCGCTATTCTTTCTGGGGGCAAGGAAAAATAAGTGAATGGAATAACTGGCGACGTCGACCCCTGGACTGATTTATTTCCTGACGACCTGATTCCTCCAATTATTGACCTGGTAATTTCTTGTTGGGGCCAATTTAAAAAACCAAACCGAACTGATTATGAGGAACCCATTACCAGGCGTTTCAGAGAAGCGCTTCGGAAAAACAAAAACCTTAAAGGCCTACCATTTTCAATTTGGCTAGAATCCTCTGAAACCGACCCAGAAACTGGGAAGGAAATCGGTAGAATTGACCTCATGTTTTTGTCTGGTTACAAGGAGCATGTTTATTTTGCTTTCGAGTGCAAGCGCTTAAGATACCCCAAAAGTGGAAAAGTAATTCCAAACACGGGAGAATATGTGGGTGAAGATGGGATGATGTGCTTTGTTACCGGGAAATACGGCAAGGGGCAAAGTAACGGAGGAATGATCGGGTATGTTATGGATGGTAAGTCAAGCGAGGCAAAAAAAGCGGTTAAGGAATTAATCGACAAAAAATCCAGCGACTTATTTCTGGAAAAAGGAACGACCTTAACCTCTTCCTCAATAAACCCCACCTCTGTTTACGAAACAAAGCATGATTTAAAAACCAAGCTATTCACTTTGTACCATTTATTTCTTCCGCTAAATTAATTGAGTATATATTTACCGCTGGTTCTATTTACTCAACCAAAGGGAGATGATGTGCCAGAAAAAAGAAAACCCGACCAGGGCCAGGGCGCAGAGGACAAGCGCAATATTTAAATTGGCCTTTTTCCGGTCTTCGGGGGAAAGTTCTTGTTCTTCCGGGTCGGACATGGAGATCAAACTAGCGAGAGTGGACGACTACCAAGTGGTATGCACCACCTGGTTCAAATAGGCAACCAACTGGGTGCGGGTGTTGACGCCGAGTTTTTTGTGGACTTTTTTGAGATGGGTCCGCACCGTATGCGGGCTGATGCACAAGCGCCCGCCGATTTCATCCTTGCCCAGCCCGTCGTGGATCAAACAACAAATTTCCATTTCCCGCCAGGTGAGGCCCGCCCGCTCGCTCAACACGTTCATTTTGTGATAAGGATCCGAAGCCTGCTCCAGGCCCAGATGCCAGCAGGGAGCCGAATCGCCTGCGTCAGGATAAACCGGATACGCGGTCAGGCGAAAGACGCCTTGCGGTAAAGTGAAAAACGGCAACTCTATATGGTCGGGGGAATTTTCTCTCTCCGGAAATTTATACTGGTCCCGACCCGAAAACACCTTTTCCAACTCCTCGGGAATTTTTTCCCAAAGAGGAATTTCAAACAATTCATGAAATCGGTCGTTGAAAAACAAAATCCGTAAATCCCGGTCTATCAGAGCCACCGCGCGGGAAGTATCGGTCAGGGATTTCATGAACTCGTAAAACTTGGCGAAACGTTCCCTGAAATGGAGATTGCGGAAACAGTTTGCCAGATGCGGAAAGATCAGATGGAACAACTCCGCCTCGCTGGAATCAAAAGGCCGACCCTTCGAGCGCGCCACTCCCATGATCAAATAATTTTCCGCCCGGCTCACGGCGACGCAGGCCCCGGGCATGGATCGAAAATAACCCGGCGCCTCTTCGGGAGAGGAAAAATTTTCCAGAAGAAATTCCTTCATGCGCTCGGAAAATTCACCCGAGGAAATATCCCCCTCCACGGAAGCCGCGTCCAGGTATTGGTTCCTAAGGAGACGAATCAGGGGGAACTGGGGAAGAGCGCTCTTCACGCCCGGTAAATCCCTCTCCGGAATTCCCGGTCCGCCGATCCAGTCGATCTGATAAATATCCCGATCCGTCCAACCGTAAAACGCCGATTGGCAACCCAGAAAAGGAAGCAAGCGGGTTTCAATCTCGGCCTCCAACTGGCAAAAAGTCTGGCATGAGTTGAAATGGGAAATCAACTCGAGAATATCCTCCAAAACCTTTGGGGAGGACAAGGCGGAACTCGGGGCGGAATTCATAATGGCATACCCTTTATTTTATTAAAGGCGCCACTCGCCGTGGGGGCAGTGGCTGGCAATTGGGGAACTTCTTCTCAAATCCCCGTTGCCCTGCTGATAACATTGTCAGGCTGACCGGCGCCGGGTCTCAATAAACTCGAGGCGCTTCTGGTTCGTTTGTCTGGATTTACATTAGAGGATAATGAATCCTTTCCAGAGGGTCAAGCCTTAATTGTCCGGTACCAACGCCATTCCCCTCGGCCTGAACGCTTATTTCCCATATTTCAAGGGAACAACGCAATGTCCCGCAGGCGAAAAAACCTTCATTGAAGTTCCCGCCCTTCTCTTGTTAGAATAGCCTCTTTCCCCACCAACCGTCATACTTCGAGATTTCAATGGATTTTGATTCCCTGCTTAAAACGATTTTTGGCTTTTTAAAAACCGAAAACGCTTACATCGTCCAGATTGGCGCCGTTCTCCTCGCCGCTTTTATACTGGACGCAATCCAGAGAAGCGTCCTCCGCCGCCTGCACAATCGCCTGAAAAAAACCCGGAACAAATGGGACGAGGCGGTTATAGGGGCGTTCAGGCGCCCCGCCGCCCTGCTCGTCTGGGTGATCGGGATTTCCTTCGCGGTTGAAATTTTCCAAAAGGAAAAAAAAGGAGCGCATATTTTCGCCGCCGCCGAGCCTATTCGCGACACGCTCATTATTTACGCTTTTGTATGGTTCCTGATCCGGTTGATCAAGTTTGGGGAAAATAATTTTCTTTCCAGGGAAGACGACGATGGAATCGACAAAACCACCGTCAACGCCATATCGCAGTTGATGCGCGTGGCGGTAATGGTCACCGGCATTCTGGTGGCCATGCAAACCCTGGGCTACAGCGTATCCGGAGTGCTGGCGTTTGGCGGCATCGGCGGGATCGCCGTGGGTTTCGCGGCCAAGGACCTGCTGGCCAACTTTTTTGGCGGACTCATGCTGTTTCTGGATCGCCCGTTCGCCGTGGGCGACTGGGTGCGGTCTCCCGACCGGGCCATCGAGGGCACGGTGGAATACATCGGCTGGCGGCTGACCCGGATACGGACGTTCGACGCCCGCCCGCTTTACGTTCCCAACTCCGTGTTCGCCAACATCGCCGTGGAAAATCCTTCACGCATGAACAACCGCCGGATTTACGAAACCATCGGCATGCGTTACCAGGACGCAGGTAAAATGGAAACGGTGATCCAACGGGTCAAGGAAATGTTGGCGAACCACCCGGAAATCGATACGGGGAGAACTCTGATCGTCAACTTCAACGCCTTCGCCCCGTCCTCCCTGAATTTTTTTATTTACACCTTCACCAAAACCACCGACTGGGTTCACTTTCACGAAGTGAAACAGGACGTGCTGTTAAAAATCTTGAAGATCATCGAAGAAGAAGGCACTCAAATAGCCTTCCCCACCTCCACCCTGCACCTCAAGGGAAACGCGGCGATACCGGGAATCGAGACCAAAAGCCAATAGTGTCCTATCCGCTAGTTTTTATCGCTCGAAGCCTCGTACAAAATGACCTTGACCTTTTCCTCGGTGATCAACCCTTCGGTGATGACGGCGTCCAGTTTGGGTTTGATTCGTTCGATGTTTTCCGCCTTGTCCACCACCTCGACCACGATGGGCAGGTCGGAAGAGAGCCGGAGAATGTTGGCGGTATGAATGTGACTGTTTTTACCGAACCCAGCCATTCCTCTCAAAACCGTGGTCCCCGCCAGTCCTTCCTCGCGAAAAAACTTTAATAGATACGTGTGCAGGGGTTGGCCGTTAAACTTGTCCGACTCGCCGATGAATATTCGCAACAACACCGCTTCCGATTCTTTTTTCATTATATTTGTCCCGTAAAACCGATGGATAATTTAAGGGCGCCTCTAAAAATTCATCATGGCCGCGAGCGTCCCTTATAAAATAAGGGACGGCGAGTTGCCGAAAGCCAAAATTTACAATTATTAGAGACCCTTTTAAAGTTATCTATTCGCCAACAACCGGCCTCGTGGCGCACTGGCCTCGTCGGACCCCCGATCCGATCATTTTACACGCGTCGGGCCGATAGCAGAATAAAATTTACAATTGTCCCGTTGCCTTCCCCTAATAAGTTACGCCTAATGGCTCCGCGTCGCCCTGGCAGCGATTGATTGTTTCTTCTTCTGTTTCGCATTAAAATACCCGTCTATGGAACCGGCCCCACTTCACGCCAAAGAAGAACCTCAACCTCGGGTTTATACCGTTTCGGAAATCACGCAGGACGTCCGCGTGGTCCTGGAAGCTGCCTTCGAGACGGTCTGGATCGAAGGCGAAATTTCCAACCTGCGCGTCGCCGCCTCGAAACACGCCTATTTTGTTTTGAAGGACGACAAGGCGCAAATCCGTTGCGTCATGTTTCGCGGCCAACGCGCTGGACTCAAGTTCGATCTTCAGGACGGCGACCAGGTTTTGCTTTACGGCAGGTTTTCCGTCTACCAGCAAAGAGGCGAGTACCAGGTGATCGTCGAAACGATGGAGCCGCGCGGGCTGGGCGCCGTGCAAAAAGCGTTTGAACAACTCAAGGAAAAACTCGACAAAGAAGGTCTGTTCGACGAGGCGCACAAAAAACCGCTTCCGCAAATTCCCTGGAAAATCGGCGTGGTCACCTCCCCCACCGGCGCGGTGATCCGCGACATCCTGAACGTTACCCGGCGGCGCAACCCCAAGGTCTCCGTTCTGCTGAACCCGGTCAAGGTACAGGGCGACGACGCGGCGGGGGAAATCGCCCGCGCCATCGGCGAGATGAACCAACGCACCGATCTCGACGTCCTGATCGTGGGACGCGGCGGCGGCTCCATCGAGGATCTCTGGGCGTTCAACGAGGAGGTTGTCGCTCGAGCGATTTATGCTTCGAAAATTCCGGTGATCTCCGCCGTGGGACACGAGATCGATTTCACCATCGCGGATTTTGTCGCGGACGTACGCGCGCCGACGCCCTCCGCCGCCGCCGAAATCGCAGCGCCCCGCCTGGACGAAATTGAGGGTCGGCTTCGGGAATTGCGGGCGGAACTGGAGAGCGCGATGCGGGAACGCGTCGCGGGTTATCTGGAACTGCTTCGGCGTTTGATCGACCGGCGATTTTTTCATCAGCCCCGGCAAATTCTCGAGGCGCCGGGCCAACGCCTGGACGATCTGACGCAACGGCTGGCGCGGACTTTGAATCAGTGGCGCGTGTTGCAAAATTCGCGACTGCGGGATCGCGTGGAGCGATTGTTCCAGGCGGCGCCAAAAAATAAAATTCATCGTCAACGACTGGAGG
>JAJDBD010000189.1 GCA_029261575.1 Nitrospinaceae bacterium
AATGGTTAATTGCATCATGGGAACTTCAGGGCCAAGCGTATTTTCCAGCAAGGCGGCTCCAGCAACTAACACAGAAGCTATCCCGCCAAATCCGTTGAAGACTGCCACTAATTCAGGCATGGAAGTCATTTCAATCTTAATTGCTAAGGCAGCACCAATCGCTCCACCAATGATCAACCCCAAAATGATCCATTCATAACTAATTATTCGTTGATTGGTTAGCGTCAGAACGACAGCCAACAACATACCCATGGCCCCCAACAAATTTCCGCGCACGGCCGTACGAGGATGCGTCAGCCCCTTAAGCCCAACAATAAACAGCACAGAGGCAACTAAATATCCGATATTGATAAGTGCAGACATTCCGTTCAATATTCCTTTTAGGATTTCTTTTTAAACATGGCCAACATTCTATTCGTCACCATAAAACCACCAACGCAATTAATGGTGGCAAAAATCACGGCCAAAACCCCTAAAGTCGTCGTCACCATCGTATCTTGGGATCCCGCCGATAAAAGAGCTCCTACTACCGTAATACCGGAAATTGCATTAGACCCGGACATCAAAGGTGTATGAAGTGTTGGCGGAATTTTTGTGATTATTTCAAAACCCACAAAAATGGCCAAAACAAATATTGTTAGGCCTACGATGAACATTTCCATAGCAGATAGGTGTCCTTATGCTGAGAGTGCCGGTAACCCCAAAGCTTCGCGAAGACGCGGCAGTACGACTTCACCATTCTGAGTCATCATGGTTTCTTTGGTGATTTCATCGTTCATATCTAAAGTAAGTTCGCCTTTTTTCACAAGATGCAAGAGAAAAGTCGCCACATTTTTGGCAAACATTTGACTAGCATGATAGGGAACCGTTGCTGGCAAATTTTCTGGACCCTGAATCGTCACACCATTGATCACAATGGTCTCTCCTGGTTTAGTGAGTTCACAGTTTCCACCTCGCTCTGCAGCTAAGTCGACAATAACCGAGCCCGGAGCCATTCCTGCAACCATTTCAGCCGTAATGAGAATTGGGGCCTTTTTCCCTGGTATGGCTGCAGTGGAAATCACGACATCGCTATTCGCAATGACTTTGCCTAGCAGCTCTCGCTGCTTTTTATAAAACTCTTCATCTTGGGCTTTGGCATACCCACCTTTATCTTCCGCATCGCCGGCCTCTAATGGTAACTCAACAAACTTGGCGCCCAAACTCATAATCTGCTCTTTCACAGCAGGACGAATATCATAGGCTTCCACCGACGCACCCAGTCGACGAGCTACGGAAATCGCTTGCAGGCCTGCAACACCAGCTCCAATGATCAACACTCGTGCAGGTGTGACCGTCCCAGCCGCAGTCATCAACATTGGAAACATTTTAGGTAACGTATATGCTGCCATTAGAACGGCTTTATACCCCGCAACCGTTCCCATGGACGAAAGAATATCCATACTCTGCGCACGGGTGATTCTAGGCATGAGCTCTAAAGCAAACGCCGTGACACCCTTAGCGGCTAATTCTTGAACCGATTGCGGATTGCTCAGCGCCTCAGCCATTCCAATAAGATGTTGGCCTTTTCGGAATCTCCCTAAATCCGCTTTTCCCTCAGTGGGATTCGCTCCCAATAAGCGGACTTGAAGAACAAAATCTGAAACTTCAAATACTTGCTCTCGGGTGTCGGCTATTGTTCCGCCTTTTTCAACATAATCGGAATCAAGGTATCCCGATTGTTCGCCTGCTTGAGATTCAATAACGATTTCCATGCCACCTTTTATGAGAGAAGGCAGGACACCAGGCACTAAGCTCACGCGCTGTTCACCAGGAAAACTTTCTTTGACAACACCAATCTTCATAAAGTCATATCTCGAAAAAATTTAATAGATTGTAGCTTTGAACACGTTCTCGTGTTCAGGCAAAGTTCTGATTGATATCATAGGCTTGAAAAAACAATCAATGTGCCTTTATATCTATTAAGCTGTGGGCGAAAGGCCCAGGCCAGATTTCCTTGAGCCAAGAGCCACCACTTGAAATCCTAAGAATAGAGGGCTTTGGCCATTTGTTCGGCCAGAAACACCATGCTACGACTCTGCGTATAACACCCATGGCCATATAAATGCTGCCTAGGATCCTCTTCATCAACCTGTACGCCAAATTCCACTAACACACATTGTCCATCTTTCGGGCATCGCGTGGTACGTCTCGTACATTCCAGCCATCGTTCAAATCCATCATAGGGTTCAAAAATCTCACGAAAATCTACATTTGCTTGCTCCATTTCTGGAGAAACTGTCAGAACGTCAGTTCCTGCCACAGCCAATTGCTGCACATAATCACCGCCTGTTTGATAGGGTATTTCCCACGCCGTCTGTGGCAATTCCATCTTGGCTAACCACCGCTTGCCATCTGCTCGAATCATTCGATGATTCACCACATGGAGCAGCCGGCCAAAGCCATCAATATCCCATCCATATCGGACCGGTGTACCTAAGGTCACCATATCGATCGCTGCACCACTTAAAAACTGGTTCTCACATAAAATTTTATAGAGTGCTTCAAGTCTTTCAACTGAGCGACCTTCCACCTTGGAAGCCTCCCAATATTTTGCTAAAATTTCAAAAACCCTCGACCGAGCTTCTGATTCACCTGTTGTAATAAGATTGGACAGGAGGGCCAATACCTGGCCAGCATGGCCATGCGCCACTAGCAAGACACGATTGTCTTTAGATAAAGATCGCCCAGAGCCCCATTCCTGCAAAAAATCGATGAAGTCAATCGCAGCCTCTAACCGTCCAACATGATGATGAATGGAAGACCAGACATATCGACAACAGGGAATAGGAACACCCTCGCCTTGGCTAAGCCCCTCTTCAAATTTCTTCACATAGTCTGATGTAAAGTTTCCGAACTCTTGAGCGAGGGTATCGAGTGCATCATGGGTCGATGCATCATTGGAAAGGGGTGGATAAATGAGATCTTCTGTCTTTCCAACGCCATTAGTTCCTGGCCTCAGAAGGGCGAGCAGCGATTCTAAACCTGAAATACCTCGAGAATAGCCACGCTTCAAGCCCCCCACCTCATCTAAACGAGCAGAGCCAAATATATCAGAATACGGGTACCCATTTAAAAATATGACCCCTGTTACGTTGGATCTAGACAATTGCTCCCCAACATGGGACATGGCCTGCTTCCAGGCTTGGAGACCAATAGGCACTCCTGGCTCAAAGGTGGGGTAGGAAACCCGCTCCCCAGGGTTAGCGCGGGAATACTGGGCATGTTGGAAATTATTGCTTTGAGGCATCAGTACAAATCTCGATTGTCAAAGGGCTATTCTCTTAGTCTATACCGACTTCTAAGAGCAAGAGGCACATCATTTTTTTTATCTGATCCTTATACCAGACAACCAACAAGCTCTCGTTAGTTGACCGCCTGAAAATCTGCATGATAAGTTCAATTGCCTTGATGGCCTTCATAATGAAGAGACTCTTGTTGAGAGAAGGCTCTGGAACGTTAACCCGTTTTCCATAAATCATTCATTTCATTTTTTCATGTCGATTTTTCACGTGGAGCATCGCAGGAATCATGACTATAATCTGGAATCAGTATCGACCAGCCGAAAAAAACAACAGGCCCTTACATTTGTTGACAGTTTTCTGCCTTATTGTCCTCAGTCTGGGTAGTTTTGGTTTTATTCCTAAAGCATCAGCGGAACAAGCCGAACATATCGTCCTGGTTGTCCTTGAGGGAATTAAATCCTCGACCATTCAAAGCGGCGCCACACCGCATCTAGCCAAACTGGCTCAAGACGGGTCCGTTACTTGGGACGCCAAATCCATCACGCCTCCTCTCGCGGTCTCGGCCATGGCCTCTTTATTTACCGGATTGCCTGTGGATAAACATCGCGTAACCGCAGCTTGGGAACAGTACGATTTTGCCCGATCCTTCATGCGTTCTCCTACTGTTTTCGATTATATGGATTTGGCAGGTGGGGCGGACACTGGCGTGTTTCTCATGGACGAACGACTCTATCAATTGATTCGACCTGAAATTTATGTCGACAAGCAGGTTTGCGGCTATACCAAACCACAATGTACACCAGAAACGGTGTCCATCTATATTCAGGATTTTCTCAAAAGTGTTACCAGTGGAAAGGGAAATGGGTTCTGGCTCTTCGGCGTCCCAGACCTCTTGGTTGCACATTTTCCAACGGCTGCTCGAACCGGACAAAAATATGGGTGGGATTCACCTAAATATTCCGCAGCCGTGACATCCATAGATAACGCCATTGATCAGATCATGAAGAATTATCAAGAAATTGGCGTATTGGACCGGACGATGTTTATTGTGACCGGTCTCAATAGTGGTCCCCTCAATCCTCTTGCCAAAAAAGTGAAGAAGGGGGAAACGGTAGAATTAGACCCTATCGTTCCCTTTCTTGCGTGGGGCTCCAACGTGAAAAAGCATCACACCATTTCCAAACCAGTCAGCTTATTGGATGCCGGAGCCACGATTATGTATGCATTAGGACTAGAAACCCACACGGAATGGCAAAGTCAGGCCATGACAGATATTTTTCAATCAACTCCCAAACGAAGAACGACTGAAAATGAACTCGAAAAAATTTACCAATAAATACCAGATGCACAATTCGAAATTCCATAGCCGAGCATGGATACAGCATGGCATGTATGTTCTACTCATTTGCCTATCTCTGATGGTTGCCCCACTCACTCAAGCTGCTCAATCCACAAATCCTCTGTTACGTGAATTTTCCATTACCGTTGACCCCAGCGCATTGAATCCACCAACGTGGTGGCATGTACCGGGCATCACCCCCTTAATTTGGACCAAAGACCCGATTAACATGGATGCCTACAAAACTACCGAGGTCAAAGAATTAAAACTGAAGCCTGGGGAATATCGATTTGGGACCTTCACCTTTGATTTTTTATTTAAAGTGACCTTATCTGGAACCTTAGAATTTTCCAAAACATTGGACCAATGCGTGAATGGCCGAGGCTCTGAAAAATTGACCATCCATTGCAGTCATACGCAACCCTATCCCCAAGACCCAGATTATCCAAAGTAAACAACCCAGATAACAAAGGCCCAATATGTCGAATTCTGTACAAGATTGGCTAGAAGCCCTCGAGGATGTGGATGATGCGACACGCGAGGAAGCGGCCAAAGCCCTGGCCGAAAAGGGGGACCCCAAAACCTTAGAACCGTTATTGGTGGCTTTGGAAGATGACTATTGGTCCGTACGAAGTTATGTGGGATGGGCACTCGCCAAAATTGGAGGCGAACAAAGTATCGACGGCCTCATCACCCTTTTTAATGACAACATGATGGAAGTGCAGGCCGAATCGGTTCAAGCCATGGCTTCCATGGGAAAAGGAGTGGTGCCGAAGTTACTGACGTGCCTCAAAGACAAACGGTGGCGAGTCCGGGAACAGGCGGCCAAGACTCTGGGAGAACTTCGTGACTCGGAGGCAGTAAAAGGATTAATCATTGTGTGCCGAGACCGTGATGGCGCCGTGAAAAGTGCTGCGGCCGAAGCTCTTGGAAAAATCGGCGATCCTCAAGCCATTCCTACTCTCATTAAACTTTTTAAAGATACCTCAAAAATTGTCCGGGAAACGGCCGGAACGGCCTTAATGTATATTGGGGCACCCTCTGTTGAGGCCTTGCTAGAAACCTTAAAAGATCCCCATTTCGTAGTGCGCTGCCATGGTGTCCGTGCGTTAGGTGGAATGACCACAGACTACCAGATGGGAAAAGTATGGGTAAGAGAGAAAAGAGTCGTCGAGGCTCTGATCACTATGATCAAAGATCCTGATCGAGCCGTCCGGGAAGATGCAACAATTGCGTTAGGCAATATAGGTGACCCCCTAGCAATAGATGCCCTTATGGAAGCCATGAAAGACGGGACTGTCAAACGGCATGCCATTGCCTCCTTGGGAATGATTGGTGACCCAAGAGCTTTTGCCCCGGTATTGGCTGCATTGAAAGGTAAAGGTATTCATCAAGACGGGAAACCTATGCCAGGCTGCATTATCAGCGAAGACCTCTTAATTAAAGAAGCGGCCGCCACTGCCCTAGGTCACTTCCGCCATCCCAAAGTCATTCCGGATCTTATCCTGTTGCTGAAAGATTTAGTGCTTCGTGATTACGCATCAAATTCCTTAGTGATGATTGGGGATACCGCCATCGAACCCCTCGTTTCATTTCTCCATGACCCAGATCTTTCCAAAGTTGAGAAGGAAAGCGAACGAGTGCTGGCATTCGCCACCACTCGCATGACCGCATCTGGAGCCCTCAAAAAAGTCGTCTTGGACACGCTGGACCAACTAGGATGGCAACCCAAAGACAGTCAGAGTAAAGAAACTCGAGAAATCGAGTATACGGATACCACGAATGTTTTGGGCGAAGGAGGGGAGGGCCGCTTTGGGAAAAGTGGAGATATTGCTAAATCAGCGAAAGCCAATAAAATCGAACGGTAAATTCAGAAGACCCTCAAGGTACCCTTCGACTCCGTCCTATCTTCTCCTTGGTTTCCACCAAGAACACCAAACCGTCTAGTCTTTTTGAAAGTGTAAGATACCCCAGGTCAAATGCCCGGCCATACCAGCATCCACCCAATGCTGTAATCCGACTTTCATATTGGCTAGATATTCTTCAGCGCACACACGAATAAGCGTATTGTGTTGAGCCACAAGCTCTTGCAGAACCCGCGAATAGTGGGCTGGTAAATTCTTGGATAAATCCGCAATCTCGACTTCTTTCAATTCAAGATCATTGGCCAATTGTTGATAATATTCAATAGATCCCAAAGAATCTAAATGGATCCGATCAAGAATCGGTTGCAAGACCTTTTTTGGACACTTGGCGCTTTGCATCGGATCAGTGAAAATAAACTGCCCACCCTTGGCCAAGACCCTGGCAACCTCTTCAAAGACTTTTTTTCGGTCTCCACTATGTAAAATGGCATCTTGAGACCATACTAAATCAACACTCCCATTGGGGAGCGGAATATCTTCAAAGCTACCATCAATGACGTTAATTGCTAAACTAATACCTTCTTTCTGATTAAGCTCTCGATTGCGTTTATTTTGAATATCACTCAAATTTAAGCAACCCACCTGACAGCCATATTCCTTATTAAGATAACGGGCTGAGCCTCCGTAACCAGATCCGATATCTAATACGCGGGTTTTCGAATCAAGGTTTTTGACTGTAGAGGCCATCTTTTCAACCGTCCGTCGACTGGCATCGACAATCGAATCGTTATCAGAATCGTACAGTCCAATGTGAATATCTTCGCCACCCCAAATCGTGGCATAAAACCGATCTGCATCAGTACTGTTGTAATATTCGCGAGCAGTATCCACAGTAGATGAATACATCTGATTCCCTGAATTGACTGTGCTTGAACCTGTCCGTTCTTCATTTTTATAGAGTTTTTCGGCCACATGCACATAAAAGTCTGGATCCTCTACCTTATGCGTTTCTTGGAAATCGCCATAGGTTTTGACCTGCTGAAAACCGACTTCATTCATGAGCCGACGTGTATATTCTTTCCGCAACGGATACATATTTAGATGAAAGACTTCCTTATCAGGAAAGGTATAGCGAAATCTGGCTAGGCCTTCATCCACATATTCAGGCTCTGCACTGACGTTATCCCCACAATAGTAATAGACATGCTTCGAGGTAAACCCGTTGTCTAAAATCCCATCGTAATTACGTTGATCCAAAATTAGCACCCCGTCATGTCTCAACGCGGTATAAAATTCAGCCAAAGCTTTACGCCGATCTTGCTCAGCAAAAAGATGAGTCAAAGAATTACCCAGACATATAACAGCATCATATTTATAATGAATATCACGGCTCAACCAACGCCAATCAGCATGAATGGTCTTCATGATAAAACCCGCTTTCCTGGCATTTTCAAAGGCTCTCGCTAACATTTCCGGACTGCCATCGGCACTGGTGACGTCGAACCCAGCTCGCATTAGCCGAATCGAATGAAACCCTGTTCCAGTGGCCACATCCAATATACGTTGGACACCTCGCTCTTTTAAGAGTCGGATAAAAAAGTCACCTTCACTGGAGGCACGAGCGTCCCAGTCAATTAAATCGTCCCATTTTTGAACAAAGCTATGGACATATTCCTCTTTGTACAAATCCGTTTTTCGTTTAGCGATAGGATTATCGCCATACGCCTGTTTCTTACCCATGGAACCAAACCTCCTAAGGGGCGCTGCCATCGCCTCCCCCTCAGTAGCGGGGAAAAGTGAGGACATGACAACTATTGTGTTGACTGAGAAAGGCGAAAGGAAGGCAGGCTTATGCCCCTCATCCTATTCCCTTTTCCTTAAGATCAGGAAATAAAAAAGGCCTCCGAACTTCTCTTGCGAGCGTTTGGAAGGCCCGATTGTTTTGTCGAAGAGGTCTAGAATCTAACCCTTTACGCCCATGAGAGCAACCCTTTTGGTTTATTTATCATGGGGATAGCACAGTTAAATTTAACAATACGCTCTATTTACTTAATTATTTATAACTATAAATTTATACTCTTTTGCCTGTAAACCGACCAAGGCCAAAATAGCACTTCATGGTTCGAGGAAGATGATTCTTAAAGCGTTTTTCTTGTTCCTCAATGCCAATTATGGTAAGGCCTAGCCTATCTCGTACCTTCATTTAGTATATGAACCCTCTGAAACCTACAACTCTGGTCTTCAATATTTCTTGCGGCTTAGCGTTTCTTTTCCTTCTGTGGGGAGGGCTCGCTCCAGATCATTTGGCAACAATCACGAGTGCCCTTCAAAAATCCCTCTTGGATTCTTTTGGTTGGCTCTATGTCTTATCAGCATCAAGCTTTCTTCTGTGTGCGCTCTGTCTCATTTTTTCTCGATGGGGAGACATTCCCCTAGGCCAGGATGGGGCTAAACCAGAATTCAACCTGTTCACCTGGTTTGCCATGCTGTTTTGCGCAGGGATGGGCATCGGTCTGGTGTTTTGGGGAGTCGCTGAACCTACATCCCATTTTCACGATCCTCCAATGGGAGAGGGAGGGACGCCTGAAGCCGCTCGCCTAGCGCTTCAATATTCGTTCTTTCATTGGGGCCTACACCCCTGGGGTATCTACACGATGGTCGCGCTGGCCCTGGCCTATTTCCAATTCCGAAAAGGCACTCCAGGACTGTTTAGCCTGGGATGCCAACCAGTCTTGGGAAAACATGCGATTGGACCACTGGGCACAGCCGTAGATGTCGTAGCCGTCTTTGCCACGGTCTTCGGCGTGGCAACATCTCTAGGATTTGGAGCCGTTCAAATCAGCGGAGGTCTGTCTTATGTCTTCGGCATTTCGAATTCACTCACGACTCAATTAACTTTGATCGCTATTGTCACGGTACTCTTCATGCTCTCGGCCCAAACTGGTCTCCAGCGTGGGATCAAATATCTCAGCAATTTAAATATGATCCTTGCCCTTTCCTTACTCTGCTTTTTACTGTTTCTGGGGCCCACCCATTTCATCATGACAGTCTTTCCTTCAACCTTTGGGCATTATCTTCAAAACCTCCCGACCATGAGTCTGAATCTCGCTCCCTTTGGTGATTCCACTTGGATTCATGATTGGACTTTGTTTTATTGGGCCTGGTGGATTGCCTGGGCCCCCTTTGTCGGCACCTTCATTGCCAGAATTTCCAAAGGCCGGACGGTGCGCCAATTCGTATTGGGCGTGTTGCTTGTCCCCTCACTCTTCTGTGCCTTTTGGTTTACCGTCTTTGGTGGAACAGGGATTTCCCTAGAACTCTTTCAGAATATCCCATTAAAAGAAGTTATGGAAAAGCAAGGCATGGAAGTGTTGCTCTTCACAGTGTTAGAGCAATATCCCATGGGAACCATAATGTCCCTCATTGCCATCTTTTTGATCGGCACCTTTTTCATTACCTCTGCAGACTCTGCCACTTTCGTACTCGGCACACTCACCACCAACGGCAGCCTCAATCCGCCAAACCACATCAAATTCACCTGGGGAGTGATTCAATCTCTCTCCGCCGCAATTCTCCTCTGGTCCGGAGGATTGAAGGGCCTCCAAACCGGAGCTATCCTTGCCGCGTTCCCTTTTGTTTTCGTCATCATCATCCTCATCATTTCCCTCCTCAAATCCTTCAAAGAAGAAGTCCATCGAACATAAGAAGCCTACATCTCGTCCACACCGAGACCCCCTAACAAGATTTTTCTATATCCAAGCCCCTTTTTATTTTCCTTGTAGCTTTAATTCATGATTCTCGTTACTCTTGTTTAAACTGTGAATGCACTATCCACTCTTAATGACCAGGATGAACAGGCCTGTTCTTGAATTGGAGGATGTTCTATGCTGCAGGTATCAACCAAAGTTGAACAGAATGCTGTTGTTCTTGAACTCTCTGGACGATTTGACTTTCATGTCATGGAGCAATTCCTTTCTACATTGGAACATGCTGAATCCACCCACCTTCCTGGGCATGTGATCCTTGATTTGAGTCAAGTCAGCTTTATCGACAGCATGGCCATCGGACGATTGGTGACCACCTACCAACGACTTCATGAAGCCGCAATTCGCTTTACTCTAGTTGGTCAACATGGTGAGGTAGATACCACCTTGAAAGGCATTGATTTTGAAGGGATCGTCCCTACTGTTTCAACGGTGAAAGACGCATTGGCTTTTCCACCCTTGCAGCCTTCTCAGAAAGGAGCACCAATGACTGAACTCGACCCTGACCTCTCTCATATTACGATGACAGAAACGATGCTCCGGTTTTATGTCTTTCTCGGTCAATATATTGATCGATGTCTAGATGCTGAACACCGACGCTCACTTCCCGAACAGGAGTTTCAACAGCATTTAGGTACCACGCATGATCAAGTCGTCGAATTACTGGCGACTAACCGTGTGGTGAAAGACAAAGCCGAAGTCGAATTCCAACAGGTAACCGCCATGTGTCAGAAATATCTCAAGGATCCCGTCAATGCGGACCAATCCCGTGTTCTCCATAAGGAACGAGAAATTCTACGAGTGAAAATGTTGACGTTAAGTGACCTGCTAGCCGTCTTCCGCTCTGTCTAATTCATCGAATATCTTTCCTATCGCCTTCTGCCTTCCCTTTATTGACCGCCAAAAAAATCGTGTGGTAACGTCGACCCTCGGGTTTTCCCTAGGGGTTAATGGGCCCTTTTGGATTCAAGAAAAAGGAGCCTAAACCATTACTCTGGCACAAACTGACATGGCTGATTCCGTAGCAGAACATATTGCCGCCTTGGACGATGAAGACTGGGGTGTTCGGGAAGATGCAGCGGTGGCTCTCGGTCAATTTGACGATCCTCGAAGCGTTCAACCGTTGATTCGCCTTCTCAAAGACTCGGATCGTGCCGTTCGAGAAGCGGCGGCAGCCTCGTTGACGGCTCTGGGGCAACCGGCTGTGCTGTCTTTGGGTTTTTGCCTGAATGATCCGAATCTTCAAGTCCAAGAAATCGCAGCCTCAATTCTTGGAACGATTGCTGATGAACAAGTCTTTGAGCCCTTACTCTCGTCCCTACTCAATCCCAATTGGATTGTCCGTATGTCGGCGGCAAAAGGACTGACCCGAATTAAAGACCCTCGTTCAATTGATACCTTGATTTTGCTTCTTCAAGATAAAGTCCCGGCGGTTCGAGATGAAGCCTGCCGTGCAATTCAAGCCATTGGCGAGGCCTGTGTTCCCCCACTTCTGAGGGGACTACAGGACCCAAATTGGAGGGTTCGACTGAGAGCCATTGAAGCCCTGTGTCTCTTGAAACCACAGGATGCCGTAGCACCCTTGATGAATCTTGTAGCGAAGGATTCAGACTCCGCTGTCAGGCAGGATGCCGTACGAGCCTTAGGACAGATCGGGAATGCCCACGCCATTCCTCTATTGTTGGATTCGCTCACCACTCCATCATTACAATTAAAAGCCATTGAGGCTTTAGGAAATTTGCGAGCTGTTGAAGCTCTGCCTTCCTTAATTGAGCTTGTTCAATCGCTTCCAGCCGATGAGTACGAAGACCGCATGGAAGGCTGTACTGACCCACAATACAAAGAAGAACTCCCTCCGGTAGAAGCCGCGGTGAAGGCCCTGGCTAATATTGGTGATCCACAGGTGGTTCCAGTGCTTATGCAGGCTTTGCAGAGCACATTACTTCGCCAAGAGGCAGCCGAAGCCTTGACGCACTTTGGGTCAGCGGCCAAGACACCACTACTTCAGCTTCTGAAAACCACAAAGAATGACAACCTGCGTCGACATGTGTTGGAATCTCTTTCCCACCTTGGGTGGCGTCCTGGACAAATTCGCCTGTAACCGATTGAACCTCAATGCCAAGAGAAACATTCGAAACGATCATTTCTGAGCTGGATCACGAAGAAGACTGGCGGCGCATGCGCGCCACCTCCACTTGCATGAAGGGTGGGCCCAAAGCAGTCGAAGCCATTATTCAAGCCATAGGGCACGGAACCACCCATTATAAAATCGAAGCGATCAGAATGCTGGCGCGACTCGGTGATCCTCGAGCTGGGCTTGCACTTGCCGGCCTCATGAAAGATGACGACGAAGAGGTTCGTCAGGCCACACTGGAGGCCTTAGAACACATGGCTGGAATTCTGGATGAACCCACTGCTGCTGCTTTGTTGGAACATTTACAGGATGACCGAATTCGAGATCGAATTATAACCTTATTAGGAGTCATTCCCACGTCTATCGGGCCACTGTCCGAACGCCTGAAAGATCCTGATGAATCCATTCGCGAACGCGCGGCTGAAATTTTGGCCCAGTTGCTAGACCCCCGGTCAGCGGATGGCTTCGTGGATGCCATGTCTGATCCCAACCTGCGCGACTTGGCTACCGATACTCTGCGCAAGCTTGGGGCGATCCGTGACCGCATTGACCAACTTCTCGATGATTTACGAGCCGTGGACGAATCGGAACTCAAAGAAGGTGTTCGACAGGAAACCGTCATCCAATTGCACCGCATTGGTCGACCTGCGGTCGAAATTCTTTTGGAATATTTGGACGATGACGATTGGATCGTACGTGAAGCCGCGGCAGATACCTTAGGTAAAATTGGAGATGTTCGTGCCGTTGAACCTTTGATAGATCGGCTGCGGTCAGATAAAGACACTGGGGTCAAGGAACATGCCTTGAAATCCTTGGGACTCATTGGCGACTCTCGACCCGTCGAACTTTATATTGAGGTCATTCCGATTCGTCCTCTCCGCATTTTGGCCGTGGAAGCCTTAGAAAAGGTCAAAGATGTGGAAGTGTTGCGACCTCATGCTGAACTCTTTAAACGTTTAAAAACCGACCGCGATGGACTCATTTCCTATAATTCTGGGGTGATCCTTGACAAACTAGAAGCCGCCACTGCACAAATGGAGCTGGATGAAGAAACTTGGGCTGGAAAGGAGTAACACCACATGACGGAACAGAATCAGGTCGATCCTTTGTTGTCAGCTCTTCGAGATGACAGCGAAGCCTTACGGGATCATGCCGCCTCTCGTTTGGGAAAAGTTGGGGCAGAGGCAATCCCGAAACTCATTGATATGTTTTTGGAAGATGACTGTGTAATTCGCGAGGCTGCAACCAGTGCGTTGGTACAAATTGGAGAACCTGCCATTGATCCCCTCATCGAAGCACTCAAGGAAGATGATGAATGGTCGGTCCGCGAACAGGCCGCTAACGCCTTGGGGAAATTACGAGCCCACAAATCTGTCGAACCTCTTGTTCACGCACTGAAACATGATAAAGATGGTGGCGTGAAAACGGCCGCTATTTGGGCATTGGAGCGCATTGGGCATCCAGACGCCGTCCCTGGCTTAGTTGATGCCCTGATGGATGCCACCCTCCGAGAAGATGCTGCCCGCGTATTAAAAAAACTTGGTGATTCACGCGCCACCACAGCTTTAGTCGAAGGCCTACATGCCTCAAACTGGATTGTACGACGGCATGCCGCCGAAGCATTAGGGAAAATTGGCGATCCTGAATCGTTAGATCCCTTGATTGAGGCCCTAGCTGATGAAGACTGGTTGGTCCGACGAAATGCGGCCGAATCATTGGCTCGATTAAAAGATAGTCGAGCGATTAACCCGTTGGTTCCCTTGTTGGAAGATGAGAATGAAATGGTTCGAGATACGGCAGAAGGGGCCTTGTCGAGTTTAGGTTGGACCTCGAGCTCAACATAAAAAATTTTCAATACCAATACATATAGGCTTTGTTCACTTTATACCTGAGGATACATCATTACTTATGGCAAATGAAGCACCAGAAAAACTCATATCCATCGGCCCGAAATCAGGCACGAAAAAAGATGGCTTTAATCTTGTGACCGAAAAAGTTTCGATGATCAATCTCGAGACCAACCAAATCGAAGTGGAATTATTGGCATACGACGGGAAAACTGTCCTCTTGGATGTCGGAGAAGAAGCCGTTGAGGATTTGCACAAAATTAAACTTGGTGATGGGGCCACCCTTCGAGTTGTTGAAGAAGAGGGCAAACGCATTGTCAAAAGTTTTCGTATCCGCTCCAAAGACCCAAGTGTGGCTGCGGCGGATGCCGCCCTGCTAGACTTGACGGATACACATTGGCTTAATCGTAAGCATGCCATTGAAGTACTAGGGGAGCTGAAGGTTGAAGCTGCCGTGAAACCATTAGTCGAAATGCTGAATGATGAAGTCGGTGACGTCCGTCAACGTGCCTATGACGCGCTAATTAAAATTGGAGCACCATGCGTTCTTGAGGTCGTGCCACTCTTAACCAACGAAGAAGATGAACTCCGGCAATCCGCCACTGAAATATTACGCAAAATTGGGAAGCCTGCCGTTGAACCCTTAGCACAGGCATTAGGTGAAGCAGATGAGAAACTCCAAAAAAGAATTATGAAAGTTTTAGATCGAATGGGCTATAAAAAGAAGTAGCCAGGCGCAAACCCCCTGCTCGTTTAACTCGATTTCAGGGGGTTTGTTCCAGCTGATTTCCGACCGACCGATACATAATAAAATCCCAGCTCCGCCATTCGCTCAGGTTCGTAGACATTCCGTAGATCAATAAATATTGGAGATTTGACTTTTGCTCGAATCTGCTCAAAATCGAGATTTCTGAATTGATTCCACTCAGTGACTAAAACGACCGCATCCGCTCCTTCTACAGTCTGATATGCATCTTGACACGGAACCATATCAGGCAAGACCTTCATCGATTCTTCTAGGGCTTCAGGGTCATAGGTTCGGACCGTCACACCTGCTTTGATCAATTTCTCGGCAATGGCAAGGGCGGGTGAATCTCGAATATCATCAGTATTCGGTTTAAACGCCAAACCTAATAGCCCAATGGTCTTCCCCTTCAAATCTCCAAGCGCAGCCTGAATTTTTTCGACCATTCTGGCATGTTGGTCTTCATTGACCTGCTTGGTGGCCTTTGCAACCTTCATTTCATAACCCGCTTCGGTCCCGATATTGATGAGTGCCGCCGTATCTTTCCCAAAACACGATCCCCCATAGCCAGGTCCAGCATGCAAAAACTTTGACCCGATTCGCTTATCCAAACCCATTCCTTTGGAAACCATTTGAACGTCCGCCCCAACTAACTCACAGAGATTTGCCATTTCATTGATGAAAGATATTTTGGTCGCTAAAAACACATTTGATGCGTATTTAATAACTTCCGCTGTTGGAATATCGGTAATCACCACCGGAGCATCTAACAGATACAGAGGACGATACAGGTCCTTCATGATCGCCACCGAAGCCTGGCTATCAGCACCAATGACAACTCGATTGGGACGCATGAAATCTTCAATGGCGGAACCCTCTCGAAGAAATTCTGGATTAGATACGACACCAAAGTTACATGGCACAGCTTGATTTTCTTCAATCAGTTTTTTTACCCGGACTGCCGTTCCAACCGGAACAGTAGACTTCGTAATGACAACCTTATATCCCGTCATACGTGATCCGACGCTTCGAGCCACTTCGTCTACAAATGACAAATCAGCCGAACCATCAGGTCGTGATGGGGTACCAACAGCGATGAAAATAGCAAGGGCTTCGTCTACAGCTTTATTTAAATCTGTTGTGAAACGTAAACGACCAGCCTGAATATTCTTTTCAACAAGTTCAGCGAGGCCTGGTTCAAAAAACGGGACCTTCCCCTTTTCCAGAGACGCAATGCGTTTCTCATCCAAGTCCATGCACAGGACATTCAGTCCAAATTCCGCAAAACAAGCCCCTGTTACGAGCCCAACATAACCAGTTCCAATCACGCTGATGTACATTTCTACTTTCTCCTCAGATTAACGAATTAATTCTTTGTTTTTTCGGACTGCGCCCGGATTTTCTTAAACGCATAAGATGGGTATAACTCATAAGAACATTGCTTGACAGGCTATAGGGTGCCCACTAGAATCAATGAAATCTTCTCTCAAGAGCGGGAATAGCTCAGTGGTAGAGCATCGCCTTGCCAAGGCGAGGGTCGGGGGTTCAAATCCCCTTTCCCGCTCCAATTTCGCCTTCCTAATTGTAGACAACACTTCTCAATTTCATTTTTTTGTATTATTCTAGCCTATTTTCTGGTTTTGTCTAAACATCTGAGACAAAAATAATCCACCACGGAGTAGATTCCCGTTTCATTTGAAAAAACTGTTTGGCGGTAAAACTACTGGGGATTCCTTTCCATAACGCACCTCGTCGAATTTCCACATACCGAAACTTGAACCGAGGAGATGTTGATTCGAAAGGTATGGGACCTCGAAGTGCCGCAATCTTAGATAGCTCAACTCGTTCGCCAATAGGCAACAGAGAGAGGTCTTTATAAACATCGCCAAAAATTTCCGGAATATTTTCATTAGAAAAAATTTTATTCGCAGGACGAAACTGTTCATTCGCTAAAATTTGACTCAATAATTCCCAAAAAACTTCATTATCTATAGCAGATAAGACTCCGACTCGACTTCGTTGAGTCATACCTTGCAGAAGAGCCAATGGCCCAACGATGTCAAATTTCCAGGGAGGAAAGGTGAGCTCTTGGCCGGCATGTAAAACCTCCAAAACTGATTCTCCCTCATACCGACTCAAACGAGATTCCCCCCGCGTCGACCGAAGGTCATTAAGTATCAGTTTTTGTTCAACCCGGCTAGGTTCATAGGCAAACGTAGGATTGGCAGGTGCATGGCAGGTACAGATCGTATACTTTGGCAAGGCACCTTTGGCCTGACTAAATTGTGCTAAATCTATCCCTCCCCAAAATTGGTATTCTAGTTCTTGGGGCGGAAAACCTTTTAGATACTGTTCCCGATCTTGATTCTTGTGATAGACGCCACCTACCTGCGAACCAGGAGTGAGTCGATCAAAGGCATGCAGCTTGAGTTTCTTCTTTTGAGCACGTAATTGAGAAATATATTGGTCAACCAATTCTTGCTCAAAGGTTAAATCACCTGCGCCAATATCCAACAACGAAGGAGCGGGTGATTGAAGAAGAACGTCATAGGGATTTCGTCCTGCTCGCAGACAATGTTCCAAATCATCCGCAGAAAGCTCTTTGGACGCATTTTCGCCTTTTTCATCAATGGCTAACACTCCCCAGACAAGAAGTGCGCGAAAAGCTTTAGAGGGAGGCAAACTCGTCAGCTCTTTTAACTCTTGATGTATTTCCCTCGATTTAATTTGTTCCCCAAATTGTCGAACGACTTGAATCAACCGATTCCGAAGACTGGGGACTAACGAAGCTTGTTGAATGAATTCAATAAGAATCGGAAGCGTATCCGCCAAGGATTCTGGAGCCATCAATTTTCGACTAGCTTCCCAGTGGTGTGGGTAAGACTCTCGAATAGCTTTTATTCGCGCCCGAAATTCTTGGACCGTCAACCCCTGATTGCCCACTCAGCATTCTTTCTAGATACAGATTTCAAGAGACACCCATAAGTTTCGTCAACATAACTGTCCTTGGTATGATGAAACAAGAATTCTTCCAACGACCGATATTGCTCCTATGAAGGGACTCATGTTACACCATGCTCCTTATAAATCTCTTAAATATGGCACGTTTGAAACTTGTAATCTTCCAATTCCTCATTCTTGTATTTTTTATCAACGGAGTCTTGGGGTGTACCACACATCAAGCGAAACCCACGTTTCAGGTCGGACAAATTTACGATGTTTCGAAACAACAGCTTCTGAGCATTGAGGACCTTGTTCCTCATGTACTAACTGCCGACGTCATTTTTATTGGAGAGGAACATTACACACCATCCCATCTAAAAGCAGCAGAAACGATCCTCTCCAAACTTTTAGAGCACCAACGTCAGCCCAGTCTCGCAATGGAAATGTTTAGTTGGGATGGTCAGCCTGGTTTGGATCGTTACATTCAAAAACCCGAAGCAACCCTCAAGCAATTGTTCGATGAATCGCATTGGAATAAAAATTGGGGTGGTGAATTTACTGATTACCAATCATTGGTGACCTTTGCCAAATCGCACCAACTCAATCTCTTAGCACTCAACCCTCCCCGCCCATTAGTACGAATGGTGGCCAAACAAGGATTAGCCAAAGCCCTGGAAGATCCCGGAATGGATAACTGGCTTATTGACGAAATCGTGGCAGATGATCCCGAATACGAGAAGCTCATCTTTGAACAGATTGAATCCTGTCATGCTGGCTTGCCGGATCATGTCTACCGCCGGATCTTTGAAGCCTCAATATTTCGTGATGAGGGAATGGCACAAATCATTCGAAATTATTTGAATCACAAATCTCCCACAGAAGGCCCTCTAGTTAGTTATACAGGAGGTGGCCATATTCAATACCAAATTCCCGTTCCTAAACGTGTAAAAAGAACGCAACCTGGAATTAAAATGCTCACCATCTATTTAGTTGCCTGGGACCCCTCAAAAGAGGAAGAAGTTCAAGCAGAACTCCAAAACGGCATCACTGATTTTCTCTGGCTCACGCCCTTAGGCCCGAAAGGCCTTCAAGCCCGATGTGGGTAATAGCTTGTTCAAGATATCTCATTTTGTGTCAAAAATAAGGAGGAAAACATGGCGGATCCAATTATCATTCCACAACGAGCCCCGTATGTCATGGATATGGAACCTGGAACATATTATTGGTGCCAATGTGGTCGATCAAAAACCCAACCCTTTTGTGATGGCTCCCACACAGGAACAGATTTGTCACCGCTAGAAGTTGAAATCAAAGAAAAAAAGAAAGTGGCTTGGTGTGGTTGCAAGCATAGTAAAAAATCCCCATTTTGTGATGGGTCTCATTCACGCTTAGAACCTTAATAATCAGGAGTGGTAACTGATACCACTATGCTCATATTGGTGAAGGATCCAATTGCCAATTTTTACAAATGCAATGATCGAATTTCATGAACCATCAATTCCATCAGTCTCAATAATTAAGTATTTTAAACTAGTCTAAAATACTAGAAAATATTGTTTTGATCCTAGCTTGCATCTCAGAAATAAAATTGACTACAATCCCAGCCTCTACACAAGATCACATTACGGAATCTAATAATCAGGGCAAGATTCTTCTAGTCAGAAAGTGAGGGTGTTGGTATGAGCAGAATCATCACATTAAGTTCGTTCTTCATTTTGACAGCAGCTCCAGCTATGGCCAATGCACCTGGTGGCGGGTATGAAGGCATCACCGCCATGTTTTATGGCACAATTGGGATACTCCTTGCCTATGGAGCCTACGACATCTACAAGACCTAATCCCTCTCAACACGATATCTGAATATATGACCTCTCTTCCTTTGATGGAAAGAGAGGTCATAGTGTATGCTCAGCCTTCCTTAGCCAACTCTTTAAGGATTGGTTGTATCGCCCTCCACACATTCTGCACCACAATCGCGTAGCCTTCCGCATTTGGATGAAGTCCATCCCCTTGATTTAAATGCCGATGCATTGCCACATCTTGCAAGAAAAATGGAATAAAAGAAATATGATGTTTCTGCGCCAGCCGAACAAACAGATCAGAAAATTCTTCTGTATAGTCATCCCCATAGTTGAGCGGAAGGCGCATACCGGCTAAAACGACAATAACTCCTTTAGCCTTGAGACCTTCAATAATGGCGTTGAGGTTATCATGGGTATCCTTGAGAGATTGCCCACGAAGTCCATCGTTGGCACCTAATTCTAAAATGACCAATTTTGGCTGACTTTTCAAAATCCAGTTAACTCGCCTGAGTCCACCAGCCGTCGTATCTCCAGACACTCCGGCATTGATCACTTCATAGGCAAAACCTTGTTCACGTAAAAACCGAGCCAATTGCCCGGGGTACCCATCATCCGGAGCAACTCCAAGTCCAGCCGTTAAGCTATCGCCAAAGGCCACAATTCGAGGAAGGGCACTACTACTCGCTTCCTTCCGTTGAATTGATGAATGCCCGGGTTTTCCAATTAACGCAACTTGAGAATGATTTCCTTGTGATTTCACAGAACTGACTGAAGGACCTTCTTGAGCCTCACATCCCAATAGACTCAGACAGAAGAGAACAGAGACTGGTAAGATGATGAAGGGCTTACTGATTTGAGGAAGAAATTTCTCCAAAATATCTAATCGATGAATTCCAACCGTTAACGACCATACCCATTCCTTCATTGGATTCTCCCTTGCCCCATTCTCCACCTTCCCATTCCCTGATTTCTGTCAAACAACTGGGAATGCAACTTTCTGCAGGACACCATGCTGTTCAAATTTTACACGACATTTCCTTTGAGGTCTCTGCCAAACAAGTCCTGGCCATTATTGGGCCATCAGGAAGCGGCAAATCAACACTCCTAGGCCTTCTGGCTGGCCTGGATCAGCCCACATGCGGTTCTATCTGCATTCACAGCACTAACATTACGGCATTAACAGAGAGCGCCATGGCACAGTTTCGACGCCAGTATATTGGGTATGTCTTTCAAGCGTTTCATCTTATCCCGACGTTGACCGCCTTGGAAAACGTGGCACTCCCGTTAGAACTTCAAGGGATCACAACCGGTGAAGAGCGTGCTAAAACACTGCTGCAGGCTGTCGGGTTGGAAAAACGCTTCCATCATTATCCTATTCAGCTCTCTGGCGGAGAACAGCAACGAGTAGCCTTAGCACGCGCGTTTATCAGCCAACCACCACTTCTTTTAGCCGATGAACCCACAGGCAATCTCGACAGCGCCACAGGAAGTCTGGTGATTGATCTATTATGGCAACTGCATGAACAGCACGACAGTACATTAATATTAGTAACACACGATACAACACTTGCCGCTCGCGCCCAGCGTATTCTGACATTGCAAGATGGAGCTATCGTGAGCGATACCTCCCGTCCAACATGACATCCCCACTCCAAACAATATGCTGCCACTTCCCTTAAAATTGGCTTGGCGTGAAACGGCCAATTCTTGGTCCCGTTTCATGTTCTTGTTTCTTTGTATTGCCCTAGGAGTCGGGGCCATTGTGGCCGTGGACCTATTCGCCACCAATGTCGAACAGGCCATCTTGGGGGATGCACGCGGATTATTAGGTGGCGATATCGAATTATCGTGGCGCCGCACCATGACCCAAAATGGACAAGACGTCTTGGATTCTCTCTCTGAACGAAAGATCCTCGTCTCACATATCACTGAGTTTGCGGCTATGGCAGCTGTTGAAACCACCCAATCGCACGATCAAGAAACCAAAGCTGGCTCACAATTAGTCGAACTGAAAGCCCTAGATTCGCTTTATCCACTCTATGGCAACCTGATAGTAGAACCAGCTCACCCAGCTGAACAGCTCTTAGCACCCATTCAATCAGACTGCCAACGACTACCCTGCTTTGGGGCTATTGTCCAAAAATCACTGCTCATTCGCTTAGGTTTGAGCCTAGGGAATGAGCTTCGTATTGGACAAACCAATTTCATCATCACAGGCATTCTCGGGAAAGAACCAGATAAGATTGCCACCGCCTTTAGTCTGGGGCCTCGCGTGATGATTTCGCGTGAAGCATTAATGACAACACAACTGGTCAAAACAGGAAGCCGTATTCGTGAGCGATACCGATTACAACTCTCCCCATCTGCCAATCTGGAGCGATGGCTAGGCGAGCTTCGCGGGCGCCTTAGTCAGGAAGGCGTTCAAGTCAGTTCATACAGGGATGCTCAGCCCAGGCTTCGTCGATTTTTAGACCAACTCACGCTTTACCTGGGTCTTATTGGACTGACCATACTATGGGTTGGGGGCATTGGAGTGGCCTGTACCATTCAAGGATTTATCACCCAAAAAACTCCAATCATCGCCACACTCAAAACTCTTGGGGCCGATTCTTCACAAGTCATCTCTATTTACCTCACTCAAAGTCTGCTCCTTGGAAGTATCGGGAGTCTAGCCGGTGGCCTACTTGGAGCAGGACTGCATCAGGGACTACCTCTGCTCCTTCAAGGCATCATTCCTGAAACCTTCTCGATAGATCCCACACTTGCTCCTATTCTACGAGGAATTGCTGTGGGCACCTTAGCCACTCTGAGTTTTTCCCTGTGGCCATTGCTCGCGATCCGCTCAGTTTCGCCATCACTCGTTTTTCGTCAAGACATCGATCATGCAGCAAATCAAATCCAGCCGCGCTCCTGGACAAAAACATTGCTGAGCACATTCAAAGATTGGTGGAACGACCGCATACAACGAATGACTAGCCTCTTAATTATAGGATGTCTACTCGGGCTAGCCATGTGGCAAGCCCATTCCATCTCTTTAGGCCTATTCTTTTCTGGCGCCTTTATTGTCGGCATTTTCGCGCTATTGGGTGGAACGAGTGTTTTATTTTGGATCCTCCGGCATATTCAATTTCCTCAAAAATTGCTATTACGACACGCCACAAGCAATCTTCAGCGACCAGGAAATTTCACCAAAGCCATGACCTTGGCCATTGGTATCGGCGTCATGTTGATGACAACGCTGATTACAGTGCAACAGACATTGCTGGACCTGATTGAAGATCAAATCCCAACGAACGCGCCCTCATTTTTCTTTATTGATATCCAACCAGACCAACATGCTTCATTCAAACAAGTGCTGGAAACACACATTCCAGACTCTCCGTATAATTTGGTCCCAGTGGTGCGATCTCGACTGAGTGCCATTAATGGAGAACCCATCAATCCTGAAGATCATAAAGGGAAGCGAAACGGATGGTATTTCACGAGAGAATATGTCGTAACCGCATCTCCCAATCTTCCCAAGGACAATCTTCTGACTCAAGGACAATGGTGGGAAACCACTCAGCGCCAAGAATCCTCGAATGAATCAGGAGCACCAAATACAGTGTCTTTGGTGTCAGTAGAAGAAGATGCGGCCAAAAATTTGGGGCTATCACTAGGGTCCACTCTCACGTTAAACATTCAGGGTGTCCCCTTCGTTGCTAAAGTCAGTAGTCTTCGGAAAGTCGATTGGGGCTCGTTCTCGATGAATTTTTTTATGATCGTGGAGCCAGGTTCTCTTGATGGAGCACCCATCACCTATATCGCCACGGCTCGAGTTCCGAAAACAGTGGAAATATCACTTCAACAAGCCATTGTAGCACCCATGCCCAATGTCACGGCTATTCATGTGGGAGACGTCTTAGACAATATTGCAAAAATATTTCGACAACTAGCCATGGGCATACAGGCACTGGCCCTTCTTTGCCTCATCACTGGGGCAATAGTCATGATTGCCGCAATTTCAATAAACCGCTATCGACGCCTACACGAACTTGCCATATTGAAAGCACTGGGTGGAAGTCGTGGAGTATTGTTGTTTTCCCTGGGAACGGAATTTGGTCTGATTGGTGCCTTTGCCGCCCTCATTGGAATAGGCCTTGGATGCCTTCTCTCCTGGTCCATCTTGTACTTCTTTTTTGACCTCACATGGGCAACCAATATGCCCGTCTTATTGACCGGACTCCTCATGACGATTCTACTCACTCTCGTCACCGGGTTTTTGGGAACCTACCGATTGCTAGGGTTCCCACCCCTCTCTGTGCTTCGCCAAGAATAATGAGCTTGTCAGAGTTCTCACGAGCCCCTTCCGCGAAACGATTCAGTTTTCCTACTTCTTAATCCATCTCAAAATCGATACAGACTGTATCGATTGAGATATAGGCTCATCCATACATTTACTTTTCTGCTCTGATAGGAAATCCTTAAGTTTTGCAATGAGAATTCAAGAATTATAAAAAATTCTTATATATTCAATAAATTACAACTATCTTTGCCTTGAACATACCTTGGTTTTCACGAATTCTCATTGTTTGGTACAACCTTTGCTTTTCTCAAAATACATATCGAATTGGAGACAAAGAATCATGGAATTATTGATCGCCATTTTACTAACAGGCCTAGGGGTATTTGGGGGAATACGTTTCATCTGGTAGGAGCACGACCCAATAATATTCGAATGGAACCAACTAGGAGATCAAGCTGATGTCAAAAAACATGCTCATCATTGAAGACGATGTGGTCAGTCGTGACCTACTACGGTTGGTATTTGAATACGATGGGTTTGATTGTCGAGAAGCGGATAACGGGGCAATGGGATTGGCAGTACTGGAATCTCAACCATTTGACGTTATTATTTTGGACAATGCCATGCCGATCATGTCGGGCTTAGAATTCTTGAACCATCTCAAACGTCAACCTCCGCAAACGGAAATACCAATCATTATGATCACCGGATTGCTCAACACGGAAATTCGTGAGAAAGCCACACAACTAGGAGCCTATGCCATCGTAGGCAAACCCTACGACTTAGGCGAACTACGAGCCCTGGTCAGCCAAGTATCAACAAAAATTCCTCCACAACCTCTGGAAACATCACTTTTACCAAAATAATCATCGTAATTTTTTCCGTTAGAAACCTTCGCTTTAGGCATGCAGCGCCAAATATAGTGTTATTTGCGGAAAAATTGTTTCAATAAATCTTTCCCCTCGTTCAATAATTTTTGTAATTCTTGATCATCACCCTGCAAGACTTTTTCAAGCCGTTTTTCGATTTTCTTTTGAACCTGGCTCCCAAATGATTGCGTGTCCAGCCGAAACTTCGGATCATGAACCGTCCCTCGCACGACAAAAGGAAGCACGAACTGCCCTTCTTGCCTGACAACCTTGGCCATGGGAAAACGTTGAACAATTTTGTCCGCTATGGTCGGTGGGACGCGAAGTGACCCCTGCAGGTTCACCGATTGGTCCCGACCTACTTTCCCCGCGCTCCATAACGAAAAGTTTGGAGCATTGGCTTGTAATTCTCGAATACCTAATCCCTCGTTTTCTAATGCTGTTTTCGCATCAATCAGTGAAAACATGGTTACACCTGTCGTTTCCCCCAGCACTCCGGGTATCTTCAAGGCATCCTCTACCGCTTTAACAAGATCGAACCCGACGATGGCGCCATCACGAATGGTCAAGTGGATAGGACCATCAAATTCAGGATGGGCTGAAGATGGTACGGCGCCACTTACCTTCCATTTCAATTCTCCCACTCCCGTCATCCTGATTGAAGACGGTCTCATCGCCTTCATTAACATCTCAGTAGAAAAATTACTGAACGCACCCTGCGTCGAAAAAGTCAAAGGAGGATTCACTATTCCCAAAAGTCCTTTCGCCCTCAACGTCCCATCAAAGGCTTTGGCGTTGAAAGATTTGATCTCCAATGTCTCACCGTGAATTTCTGCTACAAACTCAAGTTGTTCTAACGCAAAGGACCGTTGAATGGGAAAAGAGAGAGGGAGGTCTTGTGAAGCTATCGATGGAGAACCACCAACCAGAGAAAACCGAGAAGGCGTACCTTTCCCAGACACCTGGATTGTCGAGTGCCCAACGTGAAGGTTAAGTCGAAGAGGATCGATCATGACTTTGCCTGAAGGAATTTTTGGTTCTCTGGAAAACATGAAAGCCACGACGTGAGCCTGTAATTGAGATACACCTACAGGTTTTATTAAACCAAGCTCAACGGGCACATCATCTGTTGAAGCTTTTGGAACCTGAACATCGACTGTGAGTTGGCCATTCATAAGCTCCCCATGCGCCGCTACCTCTACCTTTCCAATATGTCCACTGATCGTGAGTTTCGGAATATCCAAATTGGCTTGAAGAGGGCCGAATTGCCCATTCATATCAAAAGGCATCTGATACGGCATCACGAAACCATTTACCTCAAGATGAGCCGTTTCGCCAATTGCTACCGATTCTGTGTTCAATGCCAACTTTTCAATCTGATAGGATTTGGTGGTTTGGGCCTGACGATCTTCAAACTGTAGAGTTCCCCCTCTCAAAGAAAACTGCTTCACCGCCAAAACGCCCAACAAAGGAGAAACCGGGTCTTTGGATTCAACCTTTTCCCCTGAAATTTCCCCAGAGGTGGAAATTTTTCCGATCGTCGAGATATTAAGGGCCCCGCTTGAAGATCGAATCACCTGAACAACCGGGCTTTCAATCAGAACGCTTTCCACTTCAATTCGCCTTTGTAGAAGTGGCTTCCACTCAACAGCCACCCGAACGGACGGAACGGCCAGAAATGGCTTAGAACTAAAAGCTGGATCATCAGTAATCACCACATCTTGTAACTGAATCCCTAATTTCGGAAAAAAAGTGAGTCGAACGTCTTTGATGGCAACATTTCGATGAAGAGCTTTCTCCAGAATCGGTAAATACTGGTCTCGATACCGATTCAAATCAAGCCAAAACAGCAACGAAAGAATAACGACGACCAAAAGCACCAAGACAATGGCTACGACAATCATGAATTTCCTCATGACAATGAATTCCTATTTGGAAGAAGGAGGGGATGGGCTATTCTAGCATGCCAGACTCTTATTGTAGGGCTCGCACCACATATCGACATGACCTCCCCTATACAGGTATCTTTTCTCTCCTGATTCATTTTTTAAAAGTTCCAACATGACAACTCCAATCGATCGTCCTTCCCATTTACCGATTCATCATGTCGTCTTAGTCGACGCGTCGGGGTTCATCTTTCGTGCCTTCCATGGTATTCAAATTCTCACACGACCTGACGGAACACCGGTGAATGCCGTCTATGGCTTTATCACGATGCTCATGAAATTGCTGGATGATATGCAGCCCGATCATATCGCGATCATTTTCGATACCGCTCGCAAAACGTTTCGCAATGACATCGACCCATCATATAAGGCGAACCGCACCGAACCTCCAGACGAGTTAGTGCCTCAATTTGCCCTGGTAAGAGAGGCCACACAAGCGTTTAACCTAGATTGTATTGAGTTAGCTGGATTTGAAGCCGATGACCTCATCGCCACCTACACCAAGAAAGCCATCAATGAGGGAGCCGAAGTCACCATTGTGTCTTCGGATAAAGATCTGATGCAGTTGGTCTCAGATCGCGTAACCATGTTCGATTCCTTCAAAAATCGTCGAATCGGCCCTAAACAAGTCCAAGACAAATTTGGCGTCTACCCTGAAAAAGTTGTGGACGTGCAATCCTTAGCTGGCGATTCCACCGATAATGTACCTGGAGTCCCAGGCATTGGCATTAAAACCGCCGCACTACTGATTCAGGAATACGGGGACCTGGATACCCTTCTTGCACGCGCTTCCGAAATTAAGCAAAACAAGCGGCGCGAAAACCTCATTGAACATGCCGATAAAGCTCGCCTTTCCCGTGAACTCGTTCGCTTACGGGATGATGTCCCACTAGCCATTCCCCTGAACGAACTTGGACGTCGGCAACCTGACATGGTCCATTTAGAACAATTCCTAGCGGAACAAGGGTTCAAAACCATTCTGTCACGAATTCAAAGCCGGCTCCCCAAGGAATCCTCCTCAGCATCATCCATTCCACAACCACCGAGCTCCACAACTCCAATCGACTCGGACAAGGCAGAGCCTACAAGTGCTCAAACTACCACCCCACCGCACTACGAATTGGTCCAAACAATTGACGCCTTGCAATTCTGGATCGATAAGGCGTTCAAACAAGGCCTTGTAGCGGTTGATACCGAAACAACCTCGCTCGACCAAACACGAGCCGAACTGGTTGGCATCTCGCTCTCACTGCAGCAAGGAACTGCCTGCTATATCCCTGTAGGTCACGTGGCACCTGGAGCCGCTACGTCACTAGATCTATTGGAACAGGCCAATGCAGATACCGAACGACCTCCACAAATTCCTCTTCAAACCGCGCTAGACATGCTGAATCCTGTGCTGAGTGCTCCAAGTGTTTTGAAGGTTGGCCACAATATCAAATACGACATGGTGGTTTTGGCTCGCTATGGCCTTCAGGTTTCTCCTGTCGATGACACCATGTTGCTTTCCTATGTTCTTGAAGGCGGCAAACATGGCCATGGTATGGATGACCTGGCAGACTTGTACCTCGGACATTCGACGATCAAATATAAAGAAGTCACTGGTACCGGAAAATCCCAAATTACCTTTGACCAGGTTCCATTAGAGAAAGCCTTGGATTACGCGGCGGAAGACGCGGAAGTTACCTGGCGCTTGCACCAGAATCTCAAGCCACGCCTACGGGAAGAACATTTGACCACAGCGTATGAAACGCTAGAACGTCCTTTGATTCCGGTACTCGCGGCCATGGAACAAAAAGGCATCAAAGTCGACATGGCCCAACTCAAACAGGTTTCCCAAGAATTTTCTCAACGACTTCTGACCTTGGAACAAGAGATTCATCGACTGGCAGGAAAAACCTTCAATGTCGGTTCGCCCAAACAATTAGGCGAAGTGCTCTTTGATGACCTCAAATTGGAAGGCGGTAAAAAAGGTAAAGCTGGAAGCTACGCGACAGGAGTCGATGTCTTAGAATCCTTAGCCACGCAAGGGCATGAATTACCGGAGAAAGTCTTGGAGTGGCGGCATTTAGACAAACTTCGCAGCACCTATGCTGAAGCCCTCATTCACCAGATCAACCCACAGACCAATAGGGTACATACCTCTTATGCCATGGCCTCAGCTGCGACGGGACGCCTGTCCTCAACCGACCCCAATCTCCAAAACATTCCTATTCGCACGGAAGAAGGTCGGAAAATTCGTTGTGCCTTTGTGGCAGAACCCGGGAATACCATTTTATCATTAGATTACTCCCAGATCGAATTGCGGCTCTTAGCTCACGTCGCAAATATTGACGTCCTAAAACAAGCGTTTAGGGAAGGACAAGACATCCATGCCCTCACCGCCAGCCAGGTATTCGACATTCCGTTGGAAAATATGGATTCAGGAATTCGTCGTAAGGCCAAGGCGATCAATTTTGGCATTATCTATGGCATAAGCGCATTTGGGCTAGCCAGACAATTAAAGATTGAACAATCAGAAGCGTCCTCTTATATTAAGTCCTATTTCGAGCGTTACCCTGGCATCCATGACTACATGGAGCGCACGAAACAATTTTGTCGCGAACACGGGTACGTGCAAACCCTCTTTGGTCGTAGGTGCCACGTACCTGCTATCCACGACACCAATCCAGCGCGACGAAATTTTTCTGAACGCGCTGCGATTAATGCCCCGCTTCAAGGCACGGCAGCCGATATTTTGAAACGCGCCATGGTCCGGGTTCCAGAGGCGTTGAAACACCAAGGCTTAACCGATAAGGCCTTCATGTTAATGACCGTGCACGATGAGTTGATCTTCGAAGTCCAAGGATCGGCACTGAAAGAGACCGCCCAGGTCATCAAGCAAGTCATGGAATCGGCCACATTGCCAGCACTACAGCTAGCCATTCCCCTCACCGTTGATGTCGGCCATGGCCCATCCTGGGATGACGCACATTGAAGAATTTAAATAGAGAGTAAGAGAAAGGAAGACAACGAATAATGGAAATACCGACGTATGGGGAATTATTGAAACTCATGTGGTTTCTGGTCTGGCGGCATGTCATCATTCTCATGTTTGTGAGCATGACCATCGGTTGGGCCATTCCTGTCATCTTCAACAGCACGGTTTCCGAAGACTCTCAATATTTGTTAGAAGTCGGTATTTATAGCGTGTTGTTTTTTGGGATTACCCCATTCATTTTAAAAACTCTGTTTCAAAAACAATTTCAAGGCTTTCAAGTTATTTTTCAGCGCGACACTGAATCATCACCATCTTCCTTGTCATCATAACTATTCTCAACACTCGATAAGTCTGCCCATGAAAATTTCCACCTGGAACGTTAATTCCATTAAAGTCAGAATTCCTCACTTGATGGAATGGGTCAAACAAGCAGACCCTGATGTTGTCCTCTTACAGGAGCTCAAAGCCACTGAGGACCAATTTCCCAGAATGGCCATCGAAGAGCTCGGATACAACATGGCCGTCGTTGGCCAAAAAACCTACAATGGCGTCGCAATCCTCGCCAAGAAGCCTATTGATGTCGAACAGACCGCATTACCCGGTGATCCCTCTGACGAACAAGCTCGGTATGTGGAAGCCGTCATAGGCAACGTTCGAATCGCCTCTCTTTATTTACCAAATGGAAATCCAATAGACACTGAAAAATTTCCCTATAAGCTCAAATGGATGGATCGACTCATCGCCCATGCCCGCGCTCTGTTGGCCTTAGAGGAAACGGTTGTATTGGCTGGGGATTTTAATATCTGCCCAACTGACGATGATGTGCATGATCCCAAAGGATTTAGCGACGATGCCCTCTGCCGACCGGAATCTCGCGCACGTTTTCGAGAACTCTGCCACTTAGGTTACACCGACGCTCTTCGAGCCCTTCATCCTGAACTCGGACTCTATACCTACTGGGATTACCAAGCGGGCAGATGGAACCGAGACGAAGGCCTACGCATTGATCATCTCATGCTCTCCCCTCAAGCCACCGATCGATTAATCACGGCTGATGTTGATCGAACCCCCCGCGGAATGGAGAAACCCTCAGACCATACCCCCGTCTGGTGTGAACTACAATCAGCATAACTCATTCGTTTTTCAGAATTGTCAGAGAAATACGACAACAATCAATTGCGGTGGATGAAAAAATTCTTCTTCATCATTGGCAACGGCTCCCAAATGATCTATTCTTTAAGGTAACCTAATTTTTTTGACCTGATTTTTTCATCTCTTATTATGGACTCTATTAAATTCGGAACTTCAGGATGGCGAGCTATTGTAGCGGAGGACTTTACCGTTCAGAATGTACGCATAGTCTGCCAAGGCATTGCTCAATACCTCCGTCAGCAAAAAATCGGCCAGCAGGGGATGCTGATTGGCTATGATGCACGGTTTTTAGGAGAACGATTTGCGAAGGTGGTGGCAGAAGTCATGGCTGGCCATGGGATCCCTTGCTTACTCTGTGATCGAGACACACCAACTCCAACGATTTCTTACCACGTGATCAATCGAAAATTGGCGGGTGGAATTAATATCTCAGCCAGCCACAATCCCCCTGAGTGGAATGGCATAAAATTTACCCCAGACTGGGGAGGGCCAGCATTGCCTGAAACGACCAAAGCCATTGAACTTCGAATTTTGCCACTCTTGCATGGCGAGCACCTCAAATGGTCACCCTGGGAACGCGCACAAAGTGACGGCATGGTGCGATATTTTGACCCTCAACCAGATTATCTCAGGGCATTAGAAAAACTTGTTGACCGAGATCGCATTCGTAACGGGCGCATTCGCGTCATTTTCGACCCCCTCTTTGGCACCACACGAAATTATCTCGACGAGTTTCTTCGAGGAGCCGGTGCGAAGATGGCCATCTTGCATCATTGGCGGGACCCCTATTTTGGAGGCTTTCGGCCCGAACCAACAGACGAAACATTGCAAGAATTAAAAGACACGGTCATCAAAGAAGGCGCGCATCTTGGGCTGGCCACCGATGGAGATGGTGATCGGTTTGGAGTCGTAGACGCAGACGGCACATTTATTCAAGCCAATCTGATCTTGGCCGTACTCTTAGACTATTTGATAAAAAGTCGACAATGGACAGGAGCCGTCGCTCGCTCCGTGGCCACCACCCATCTGATCGATGCCGTGGCGGCGCACCATGGTTTGTCCGTGCATGAAACACCGGTGGGATTTAAATTTATTGGAGAGCTATTGGCCAAAGGGGAAATTGTCTTCGGGGGTGAAGAAAGTGCAGGCTTGTCCATCAAAGGCCATGTGCCAGAAAAAGATGGGATTCTAGCTGGGGCACTGGTGGCAGAAATGGTGGCCTTTACCGGAAAG
This sequence comes from Nitrospinaceae bacterium, assembly GCA_029261575.1. Lineage (GTDB taxonomy): Bacteria > Nitrospinota > Nitrospinia > Nitrospinales > JACRGP01 > JAJDBB01. The sequence continues at coordinate 32,189 of JAJDBD010000189.1, forward strand.
ACCATTCAAGCCTTATTGAAGGATCTCTTCGAGAGAGTGGGAATGCTCCATTCTACTCGACAAGATCTCACAATCAGCGAGCACATGCAGGAACAAGTCAAAAGTGTGATTGAGCGACCTCCTACGACATTTGCCGGAGCCGAAGCGACTCAGGTGAATAAATTAGACGGCTGCAAATGGCTGCTCCCAGATGGGAGCTGGTATCTTATTCGCCCATCCGGAACTGAGCCCATCGTCCGCTGCTATGGCGAAGCCAAGACTCCCGAACGGCTGGAAGAAATCATGCAAGCCGGCCGAGAACTCCTTAAAAAGTAAATACATCGTCCAACCTCAACTCAATAAGATTCGGACTCAGAAGAACATTCTATCGTCATCGAAAACTAGCGAGCGTTTCGAAGTATTGCAGTTTCCCCTGCCTGAATGGGTGTAGGCTGTACAATTGGCACCTGGCATTCATTGACGAGTTGACTCACACGCTTCTCGTAGATCTGTCGGTTATCCGAAAAATCTGCGGCGATGAGCTTAATTGAGTCATTAAGGCTCAGGCTCCCCAATGATCCTTCAAGAGACCCGTTTCTAAGATTCGGAAATGAGGCGATCTCCAGATCATTCAAAAAGACTTCCAACTTTGCAATACCCCCAAAGTCATCCCAAAATCCTGCCCGGAGTTGATCAACGGAACATGTGGATGAGGCAATAGCCAAATCGAGGGTTGGGTGGTACCAATCATGATTGTAGCCATATGGGTCATCCGTATCCCTTGGCATATGATTATCAATCCATTGCCCTAGCTCGTATACCCATTTCGCAATCGGACCGTTGTCTTGGTCGCAAAGCGCAGGAGCAGTGGCATGAATAGCACCAAACTTATAACCCCAAACTTCATTCGCATAATCAGGCTGATATTTGGCTAAATTATTATTTCTTCCATCAGTTCGCTCACCACGAGCAGCCCAGAATGCGGGACTCCCTAAGGCACCAAGCTTGCTGTTGGCATAATTCCGTGATTTCATTTTGTTATACGCATCGCCTTCATCAACATAACTGAGCGCTTGAAGTGCGTCGGTGTTGTCGGATTGATTGGAATTGTGGCAACTGCTGCAATATTGATCAAACTTTGGCCAAATGTTAGTCCTCCATTCCGGGATCTTCTTCGTAGGACGATTTGAGGTTTTGACAACCGGCCCACATTGATTATTGTATGTCACGTGGGTCGTTTGATTCACCATATTCAATGGTGGTTGCTGATCCGCAATTTTGCCGCGAAATGCGATGGCCTTTCCAGGTTCATGTTGATGGCACCCACCACAGTCAGTTCGTGTCTCCCGTGGATGAAGGCTATGCCAACTTCGGACATCCGTCAGCCGTAATCCATATTTTTTGTCCAGCAGATGAAATTCAAATGGTTCATTAGCCGGAATAATGGCTTGGAACGATTGGTCTGCTTGCTGACGAATATCATAGACCCCGAGCAAGCGGGCAGCTTCCTTTTGTCCATTCCCGTCTGTCTTGTACCCAGGTTTAAATCCTGCCGACATATTGGTCTTATTACTGGTGAGATTAATCGAAATACCAAGAACATGATCAGGACTCAACGGCTCACAAAAGTCATTTGGGTTTTGGACATATGTGAGTCCATCCGTATTATTGACGATTAGATCATTTTCTTGATTCACGTTGGTATGCGCCTTGTTTGGGCTATACGGCGTTTGCCCACCTGAGCCAAGCCAGCAATCAAACGGTTTACGATCGGTATTGTAGAGGGCGGATGTTCCAACCTGCGCATGTGGCAGACCTGCTTCAATGGTTGTGGCCGGATCGATATGCGAAGGCGTGAATTGTTGTTGCGGATCCCCTGTCCGATCTTGCCAATTGAGAATAGGCACAGGCCATACTAACGTGTATTGATTGGAGCTATCGTCCACAACAATTCGTAAACCTTGCTCTTGCGCCACATTCACCTGATCTAGAGGATGAAATAAATCCAAATTAGGACGATAGGCAATATAGGAATGATAGATGTCCTTGTTTCCTTCAGGATCATTTAAGCGACCATTCGCACTGGTCGGACTATAAGCCATATACAGTTCATCTGGATGGCCACACCGTGGCGTCGTCATCTTTCCGATATATTCTCCTCCAACTTTTCCAGATGGATAATCATTGGAATTGACTCCATTAGTTATTTTGAATGATCCGACCTGCTGCGGAAGAATACCCCAGGAAGTATTCTTATCGTAGGTATTGAGGCCAAGCTGGGAAAGGTCTTGAGCCCACAAGGACCCAAACCCTTCGTTATTGGCATTGTAATATCGCGTCACCACAAAGTAGTCACCAGGGTTAGACCCTTTTGTTTTGACACAAAAACTTCCTAAATGAAACAGCTCGGGATTGGTGCCATAGCCAATCATAGGGAACCAACGCCCTACAGAATCACTCCCTTGAATATGCCAGTTTCGTGCAGCCGCTGTTGAGGATTGATAGGAAAATGCCACGCCGTTTCGGAGCGGCGTCGGACTCAACACCGAAGTGGTCGTGTAATAGTGAAATTGTCTGGAATTCTGAAGCGTGCCATTAGACGCCAGATCTGCCATGTGTAGGTTAAAATTGTGATTTGCATGGCCAATCGCCATCTCTTTGTTAGAGTTTTTGACTCGTCGTTCATCACTGGCATAGACAAGTTGAAGACCAGTAGCCGTACGCATTTCCGTTGCATGCATATAGACCGTCCCCCAATCATTAGGGGCCGTGTCGTTGGCCAATGTCTGGTTCATGGCATCCTTGTATTTATCTGCATCCGTTTGCTTGCCTTGCCCATCATATTCTCGGAAGGTGAGTCGTTGAACGGAGAGATTCGCAGGGTCTTCATTATTGTTGGCTAACAATAGCGTCAGATCCATTGCATACAGATCGGCCCCTTTCAAAGGCAATCGGTTCAGACTGAAACTAAAACTTGACTCAAACGTCGTGTCATGAAAATACGAAAAATAAATTTTGGTGCCATCTTCCGACACATTCGGCTCTACCACCGATCCCTTATCAAGTTCACCCGTTGGCGTATCAATCAATCCGTTTTGTTGATGTTCATGCAAGGGAAACAGTTTTTTGACTTCTCCTGAGGGCAGCACAATCCACAGATGGTTATCTCGGTCAGGATTATTGGCAGATAACACATCAGTCCCAATATGATATTTCCCCTTCAGGCCACCCCCGCTCGGTTCCTCATATATATTCGCAGCCACAAATACCACGGGATAGGGGGGCAGAAAATACCGATCATCCCCCTGATGATTGGCCTCTGTTTCCCAGACTTGCGCGAACACAGAATGGAGGCTCCAAGGCCCAACAAACATCACAAAGCATAACGGTGCAAAAAGGAATAATCTGAGGACCGATGGCTTAATGTGGTTCATACACATTCCTTCAAATTTAAGGTGAGAGGAAATCTGCTCAAGAAACAACATTTCGGCTTGTGGGTGAAAGATCGGACGAAACAAGAAAAAATTAATGAAGGCGAGCTACTCCCTTTACCCTCAGGTGAAAAAATATCTTGCAAAGAACGTGCACCTGGAATATTTCCTCTTTACAGGATAGAAAAAATACAATTGTCCGGCTTTAGGGAAGAAATTTGAGGAATGAAAATTCTAGAGATTAAACTGAAAAGAATGAGTACATGAAGGCCTTGGCCTACACTTTTTAGGGGACTGCTAAAGAATTAGAGAGCTTTACTACGCTTTTTTATTCGGTACAAGTTATTCCTCTACCACATTGTTTTCTCAAGAATTCCCTACTCCCAGAAAAAGACTTTGCAAGGAACATCGCGGGTGGGAAGAGAACCCACCCGCAAAAGAATATTGAGATAGGGGAGAAATGACCTAAAAATGAAGATCTTAGGCTACCGATAACGCCTCGACCTTCAAAGCTTTTTTGCCAGCTGCTTTAGCCGCACGGGCTATTCGCTTTTCTTCAATCTTTTCCAGTTCGTGATCGATGGCCTGAAAGGCGGCACGGATGGCTTCTTCGAACGTTTTGGATTCTTTTCTTGCTGTCACCGTCCGTTTAGGAGGCAGGGTAATGACGACTAAGGCTTCAGCGTTGTCAGCGCCCTTTTTATGATGGGCATTTTTAGTGAGGGTGACACGGGCATGGGTGGGACGAATAATTCCGGTTTCTAAGGCTTGAACTCGCCGTTCAATTTCGGTTTTCCAGCGTGGAGTCATACCAACATTTCGGCTTTCAATTTTAATATCCAGCGATTGTCCAGTCATAACAACACAACTCCTTCCGTCACTGATGTGGCTAATACCTGATCGGAACAGGGTTTTCTCTTGTATGGGATTACTGTTTTTTGGGGAGAATACCTCCTCTTTTTAGATTATTTGATACACTTATATTGTAAAAATTATTCCAACTTGCGTCAAAGGATTTTGACATATTTCCGTAATAATTATGAACTTTGGTAGACTGATCGTGTAGGTCAAATTGAGAATACACATAGGGTCAATTCTGATGAATTGACCGATCTACAACAAGCTAAAAGGAGGCCAATCATGTCATTAAATAGGAGGAATCTTATGAAAGTCGGTGCCGCATTAAGCCTGGGAATCCTCGCTAAATCATTAGGGGTTTCCCTGGCAGCCAGTAATCCTGTGCCAGAGAACTCGGACATTCAAAAAATCACCAAAACTGATGAAGAATGGAAGGCGCTCCTTACACCGGAACAATATCAAGTCTTACGACATGAGGGGACCGAGCGGCCATTCGCCAATGAATATCACGACAGCAAAGCCAAGGGGATTTATCAATGTGCCGGATGTGAGTTGGCATTATTCTCCTCAGAGACGAAATTTGATAGTCAAACAGGTTGGCCTAGCTTTTGGGAGCCCCTCTCAGAGCAGGTGGTCGAAACCAAAACCGATTGGAAAATTATTTATCCTCGGACGGAAGTACATTGCGCACGTTGTGGGGGACACCAGGGACACATCTTTGACGACGGGCCCCAACCAACAGGATTACGGTATTGCATTAATTCAGCAGCCCTGAAGTTTGTCTCGGCTTAACCGGAACTAAAAAGAGAGAAGCTTTGTTTCACGGCGCTGTAAAGCGCTCGTGAAGCAAATGTTCAACGGCTGGGAAATGCCGTTCTGGTAAATTACGAAAACGTTTTCGACAATCGGCAATGGCTTCATCAACTGAGCCATACTTTTTTGAGCGAGGCACCAAGTTATTCGTATATTCCCGGAGCCGTCCTTCGACAACTCTCACGAATTGTTCCTCACCCGCCAATTTTCGCGCTGCCGCGTGAATATCGCCTTGGTACTCCATGAGTGCCTGAAACCCTAAACCTTTCAAACGCTGAGTAACGGTTCCCCGGTCCCACCCAAGAGTGGAGGCGGTCGCTTGCATTTCAAATTTATGGCGTCGTAAACAATCCAAGACCATCGCGTCTTCCCGCTGTCCTAAATCTTCCTTGATCCCATGTTCTCGCCTTCCTTCTGCTCTTGGGACTTCTAAATTCAACTCTGCTTCTGTAATGACAGATCCACTGGAAAGGGCAACAGCTTGTGCAATAGTCTGCCGCAATTCACGAATATTTCCCGGCCAGGGATACCCGACGATGGCATCTAAAGCCCCTTGCGTGAATGCCAAATCAGTTCGATGCTGCGCCAGAGCACATTTCTGCAAAAAGGATTGGGCTAACAAGATATGGTCAGCTTCACTTCGCATCCGAAGGGGAGGAAGTGTTAACACAATGCTTCGTAACCGGTAATAGAGATCTTCTCGATAACGTCCAGCCCGGACCTCGTCTTGCAGGTCACGATTCGTCGCGGCCACAATACGAACATCCACATGAGTCACCACACTCTGCCCCACTCGATGGAAACCACCATCTTCTAAAAATCGTAGCAGTTTAGCTTGCAGATCGAGAGGGAGGTCACCCACTTCATCTAAAAACAAGGTCCCACCATGCGCCGATTCTAAAAACCCCGTACGACCTATCGCTCCAGTAAAAGCCCCTTTCACATGTCCAAATAATTCCCCCTCAAATAATTCAGCACGAATGGCAGCCATATTCACCGAGACAAAAGGCCCTTGCCGACGAGGACTCAAAGCATGCGCAGCTTTTGCAAACACTTCTTTACCCGTACCAGTTTCGCCCAATAATAATATGGGGACCTGGGTCGCAGCTGCTTTTTTCAGATTGTGAAACAGTTGAAAAACAACCTGGTCACGAGTCAGGATCTTGAAAGCTTCGCATTCTTCAATCAGCTCTTGATCATCGACGGGTAATACCGCTGAAGAAGATTTTTCGGAAATGACTGGCACATGTTGCCGAATATCACTTAACTCCTCTTGTAGGCGTTCGATCTTTTGCCGAGTCTCCTGGGCTTCATCCTGATATTTATGTAATTGTGAACGCGAAGTATGCTGAGAGACCTCTAATTCCTTAATGACAGTCACAGATTGATTCGTCTGTTGCTGAGCAACGGACAATTGTGTTTCTAATTCTCGAACGTGATGTTGCTTCCCTGATAATTCGTCTTCCAGAAGTGTCAGCTGCTGTTCCCTCTCGGTGATACATTCTTGCACCGTCGACCGAGAGCGGGAAAATTTCCATAGGCTCACCCCAACAATCGTCATCCCCATAGCCAATCCCATACTGAAAAGCGGCCACAACCAGTCCAGTTGGAATCCCCAAAAGAACAGCACAGTCACAACCAAGCCAATGCCCCGTCTGGTAAAACTAAAACGGTCCGGAGGCAACTCATCTAACATGAAAACCATGCCCAACAAACCAAGGGTAAGAGCCATGAAAAAAGCCATTGACCATGGAGCGGGAACAACCCATGAATTTGTTAAATAGGCGTTCGCCAATTTCGCATGGAGAAGAGCGACCATATCGCCAGAAATATTTAAAGCAGAAGGGTTCAAGGTAGAACCCGAATAAAGAAAAATCACTTTTGCCTTGAAAAGACGAGCCAGTTCTTCTCCTTGTCCTGCTTGAATCAAACTCCAAAGGTCAGTGTATGGATAAGAAGGAATGACCATTCGCCCTTGTTGAAATGTCAGACTTGGAACATAGAGAAAGGAATTGGTCGTTGGTGCGAGCACATGAGTTTTACTACCGGAAACAGCCGCTATTCCAAAAGGGACATTTGGAGAAGACAAGGAAGACGCGTTGAATGTGAATCCTCCAATTTTCTCTATTTCATCTAAGGGCAACTCTACAAAACCTGTTTGCTTGGCAGCCTGCGCTAGCGCGGATGGGACCGAACCAGGATAGACCACCGATCCCACCTGTTTCGTGCTTTCAGCCAGCTGCACCAAACCCGACAAGCCTCCACATTCCGATGCAATAGGTAGAGCCACATCCAACATGGGAGCTATGACGGACGCCCCCGCCTGATGAAGCGCCTGAAACGTAGACTCCAAAACATGAAGATTCCATCGCCCCTTACCACAAAGGGCTGAACTTTTTTCATCCGCACGAACGAGCGCGAGTGAAGACGAAAGGGGTTGAGAAGAACGATGGGACAGCTGCCATTCGGCAAGCCATCGTTCTCCTTGAGGAAAGAGGGCTGAAAAACCAAAACTCAATCCTGTGCAGAACACAGCAAAAGCCAAGCCTAATAACATTTTTTCTACTTGAGTTTTTTTACGCTGTGTACTCATAAAAATATCTGCCCATTCTTATTGACCGAGAGACTGACAAGCCTGACGTACAGAAGGATTTTGTTCTTGAGGTGTCATGTTTGTAATCAGGTCACATCCTACGACACTTCCTTCCTTCGCCACCTGAAGCCAATATTCTTGAACAGAGGCATAATGTGACGACATCTGACCATCCACGCCATCAACAAACCACTCACGCAAGATATCCTGAGCCATTGGATCTAACGCTAAGGCACGTTCCACCATCCACTGAAGATGAATCTTTGGAGAAACGCCACGATTCCAGACGGAAGCGTTCGACCTTGCCTTTCCCGGCAATTGATCAGGAGCGTGATTCGTCAGATCTTGGCGTATCAACCCAAACCCGGTCAGCACATCCTGTTGTTCGGTCGGAGTGAAGTGTTGTCGGTGAAGCCTTCGACGCAATTGAGCTAATTGATTCTTGGCGGTTCGAGTAATCGTGTCAGGAATTGATCCTCGACTACACCGAGACCACCACAGCATTGCCAATGGAACATTGCGACCAACCCCATTACCATTCACATACATCGACGCTAAGAGACCCTGGGCTTCCCGTGAACCACCTTCCGCTGCCTGAAGAAGTGGAGCAATCGCGTCAGTCATCATATTTTGCGCACGCAAAACAATACCCAAATGAAACAACGCATCTACAAAATTCGGGTCAATCCGAACCGCCTCTCGAAACGCCTGAACCGCTAAGGCCAGCTCTCCCTGTTCCGCATGCGCCGTCCCTAGCATAAAGTGAAGATGCGCCCAATCGGGTTTCCGTTCGACAGCAACCTCAAAGGCGGTCACGGCTTCACGCCACCGCCGCTGGGACATCAGCACGACACCTAACTTTGACCACCCTTGAGCCCATTCTGGCCGTTGCTTCACAACCCATCGAAATTCTTTGGTCGCATCCTGGAAATGTCCCATTGAGATGAGAGCGAGACCTAAATTGGCATGAAGCCAAAAGGTCTCCGAGCCAAATGGGTCTTGTTGAAGTGCCTTTCGCCACCAATGCGCCGCCCTGGCCCAATGCCCCAGCCGACTCCATGCCACGCCCAACAACAATCGAGCAGGCGTCAAACGTTCATCCAACACCAACGCCTGTTCAAAAGCTTCCATACTCGCCTTCACGTCACCCTTCCCCAATAACGCCACCCCTACATGAAAATGGGCGGGAACCAAACCAGGGTGAAGCGCAATCGCTTGGCGAGCGTGGTCTATGGCTTCTTGATAATTTCCTTCCTCCACAGCCAAGTGACTCAGGTTGGCATAGATCCGGGCATTACCTGGATTCAATTCCAATGCCTTCAACCAAGCGACCCGCGCCAAATCATACTCATGCGATTCATAATGAGCCTGTCCCAAAGCGGCATGAGCCTGCACCCAATCCGGAGCCAAAGAAAGCGCAGATTGTATATGCACTATGGCTACAGCAGGGTTCTGCTTCGTTAAAAACCCTAGCCCTATCGCGTAATGGGCTTCTGGAAAATGGGACTGAATGCGAAGCGTCGACCGCCATTCCTTCATCGCTTCTTCTATCTTCCCAACCCGAACCAACGACACCCCGTAGTTATAGGCAACCAACGCCGACAGCGAATAGCTTAGAGAAACGGCTTCGGGATCAAGACGTTCTGCTTCTGTCCAAGCCTTGATTGCAGCAGTGAGATCTCCCGTCTTGGCGAGTGTCACACCCAGATTGTGATAGGCATTTGCATAATCAGGTTTCTGATGAGCCGCCTCACGGAACTCGTCAATCGCTACATCCAACTCATCCGTCAGAAAAAAATCGACTCCAAGCCGCAAATGCTCTTCCGCCAAGTCCGAATCATCAATGGTCAAAGGCATTGGTTCTTCAAAAAGTTCCGCAGCATTCCCTATAGAACCAAGAGACAGCCAGAAGCTCAACAGCCAAGCACCCATACAAACCAAAGCACACCAATGACCGACTCGAGTTCTCACATTCGTTACTTTCATATCTTCAATTTATTGGTACCTCCGGGTTTCGGCCCGGCAGCCGAGGTCCTTTCTTTCGGGAAAAGGACCCAAAACCATGTTGACTGTGAGGTGGCCCTTCGGGTCCCTTGCGCGGTTCGCCGTCTCCGGCGGCACGCAAACTCGCTACGCTCAAACACTGCGTGTCTTTTCTCCGGTGCCGACTGCACTGCTCAGCCACATCACAAGGCCAGGAAGAGGGATGAAAAATGACTCCCTTATTGATGGAATTCCAATTCGCTTCGCTCAGACAAGGTCCGCCAATTGTTAGGAACGCCCACCCCGAAAACCGAGTAGATGGCGTCGGACTCTCAGTGGAAATCAAAGAAGAGGTCTCTCACCTGCCTGTATCAATGTATTAAGAAATAGGAAGAATTTGAAGGGTAATTAAGAGAAATTAATTTTCTCCTCAAGGGCAAGTGGGCAAAAATATTAGATTAGGGGCTTGGAGAATCAGTCCTTTCTGCTATCAGAAGGATGTTAATCCCGGATTCCAGCCCAGCTACATGGGAAACCTCATGAACTATTGAGTTCGTAGACCATGCGCACGACTAAAAATTTCAGTATGGTTTCTGGTAACCGGAAGGGCATGGAACTCGGTAGGATATATTGGTGCCGAAGGCGGGACTTGAACCCGCATGGGTTTCCCCACACGCCCCTTAAACGTGCGTGTCTGCCATTCCACCACTTCGGCACTCAATGGCACAATTATGAAACCTCCGGCAGTCCTTGTCAACGCATAGGATGGCGGGTAGAATCGCCATCAATCCTTCAATTACTGATTTTGTCTCGTTCTGACAACTCTATGGCAACCTCTTCTTCACCTGCTCCGCTTACCCAATCTCAGCATTGGGTTGGGGCGTTTTTCGATATGGACAACACCCTCGTTCCCGGTCCTTCGATTGAAATTGGATTTTTTCGATATTTATGGAAAAACGGCGTAGTCGGCTGGCCAGAATTGTGGAGAAGCTTGCGGTATGCTGTTCAACACATGCCCCCGATTTCCCTCAGCCCTCTCCGGGGAAATAAACTGTACCTTCTTGGACATGATGTTTCCACAATTGAACAACTCGCCCATGAATATGTGGAGTTATTTGTGTGGCCCCGCGTGGCAGTTCGTGCGTTAGGCCGCCTCTCCCACCACAAACAGGCCGGACATATTGTCGCCGTTGTGAGTGGATCCCCAGAATGCTTGGTCAAACCTTTGTCTGAGAAGTTAGGGGTATCCTTGGTCTTTGGTGCCAAGTTAGAAGCCCGGTCTGGGTTGTATACCGGCCGCGTTTTTGCTCCCTTGCCGTATGGGGAAGGGAAGAGTCGGTATATGGAACGGGTAGCTGCTCAATATAATCTGGATTTGAGTCGAAGTTATGCCTATGGCGATAGTCCCGGGGACTTTCATGCCTTGCAATTGGTGGGGCATCCCTTTGTCGTGAATCCCATTCGCGGGATGGCCCGGATCGCCAAGCAACAGGGTTGGCCCATCACTCAATGGGCCTAAACAGAATGTTGAAAAAAGTCACCAGCGACGTTCTCACCATTTTGCCGTGCTCACGTACTGACGTACGCTCCGCGCGTCTAAATGGCTGCGGCCTTGCTGGACGCCTTTTTTGACCATTCCCCTCTAGCCAATTTTCTCAGACACGTACGAGCCTTTTTTGTACACATCTTAATTCCTAGATTTCTTTGCCCTCTTAAACGGAGATTCAATAGAATCCAAAGCCGCGACGTTGTTTCATTCTCTATGAAGGCCATGGCTCAGACCCTACAGATCACAGAAATTTTTCATAGCATTCAAGGTGAATCCACCCGTGTGGGACAACCCTGCGTGTTTGTCCGTTTAACGGGCTGCCCCCTTCGCTGCACCTGGTGCGATACCGAATATGCGTTTCATGGTGGAGAAACCATTCCCCTAGAAACCATTTTAGACCGCGTGCAATCTTATGGATGTTCATTGGTGGAGGTGACGGGTGGAGAACCGTTGCATCAGCCAGGAGCTCTGGTATTGTTACAGAAGTTATGTGATGCTGGGCATCAGGTTATGATTGAAACTAGCGGGGCCTTTGATGTTTCCGGGATCGATCCCCGCGTGTCGATTATTATGGATGTGAAGTGCCCTGGCAGCGGCATGACTGATCGGATGCGGTGGGCCAATATGGAGCACCTCTCGCAAAAAGATGAAGTGAAATTTGTGTTGAAAGACCAGGCGGATTATGAATGGGGCAAAGACATTATCCAACACTATGGGTTGGGAGACCGGTGTGCAGTGCTGTTAAGCCCCGTCTTTGGATCCCTCGATTTGCAACCTTTAGCCGAGTGGATTTTACGTGACCGGCTTCCCGTTCGCGTTCAGGTCCAACTCCATAAGCTCATTTGGGATCCGGAAACCCGCGGTGTCTAGAATCGTCTTTCCAGGTCACCTTCCTGACCTTTTGTAGAACACTTATTCCATTATTCGAAGGAGGCGTATGAATATTCAGGTAAAGAGTGGTGAGGCTACCAGTGTCACAACGGATATGTTGGTGTGTTTGGGCTATGAACAGGAAAAGACCTGGAGCAAAGTCATTCGACCAATAGACAAAAAATTGGGCGGGCTCCTGACTGACCTCCGAAAATCTGGTGAATTTTCAGGAAAGGCAAACCAGACGACCCTTTTACATATCAATGGAAAGTTGGGGGCCAAACGGGTGTTGCTTGTGGGACTTGGGGCATGGGAAACCATGACGCTAGACCGAGTACGACAAGCCATGGGCACAGCGGTGAAACGGGCTAGACACATCAAAGCCAAAGGCATGGCCTGTGTGATACCTGATGTACCGAAAGCGATCGACAAACTTGATCAGGTGGCCCAAGCGATGGCGGAAGGTATGCTCTTAGGGGATTACCGTTTTTCCGAATATCGCACCGACCACACCGAAGACCGTAAAACCTTGCAATCCTGTACCCTGTTGGCTCCGTCTTCAGCCAGCCAAGCACGGGTAACCCTGGGAGCCAAACGTGGGCAGACCCTGGGAGAGGCGACCTGCTTTGTTCGAGATATGTGCAACCACCCAGCTAATGTGATGAAACCCTCGCGCGTGGTGGCCGAAGCCAAAACTATTGCCAAGGAGTCAAAAATTCGCCTGAAAGTGCTAGACCGTCAGCATATGAAAAAACTGGGCATGGGCGGCTTGTTAGGTGTGGGGCAAGGCAGTATTGAACCCCCGCATTTTATCATTTTGGAATATTCTGGTGGTCCGAAGACCCAACGTCCGGTCGTCTTGGTCGGGAAAACCGTGACCTTTGATTCGGGCGGCATCTCCTTGAAGCCTTCAGAAAATATGGAACATATGAAAGCTGATATGACTGGTGGGGCGGAGGTCTTGGCTGCCGTGCGTGCGGTCTCTCGCTTGAAACTCCACATGAATGTGATTGGACTGCTTCCAGTGGCAGAAAACATGCCTGGAGGCCGGGCCACGAAACCCGGCGATGTCCTCACGATGCTTTCTGGAAAAACCGTCGAGGTCCAAAATACCGATGCAGAAGGTCGGTTGATTCTGGCTGACGGCTTAGCCTATGCCACGCGCCTTAAACCGGCTTGTGTCATCGACATCGCGACCTTAACCGGCGCGGCCATGGTTGCACTGGGCAATGTTGCTATTGGCATGCTCGGCAACGACGATGCTCTGAAAGCCGCCATGCGACAAGCCGGAAATGATTCCGGCGAACGTGTCTGGGAGATGCCGTTGTGGGATGAATATTTTGAACAATTACGAAGCGATGTGGCTGATATGCGCAATATCGGCGGACGCGGAGGCGGCATGATTACCGCGGCCATGTTCTTAAGTAAATTTATCGGTGATCATCCATGGGTCCATTTGGACATTGCCGCCACGGATTGGAGCGCAAGTGAATGCGCGTGTTTCTCGAAAGGCCCCACGGGGACTGGCACTCGCCTATTGATTCAGTATCTCATCAATCGCGCCAACGGCTCTTAAGCATCGGGATCGTGTGAATCTCACAGACGACATTGGGCAATTGTGCATGATCGGGTTCGAAGAGACGGAGGTGACTCCGGATCTTCGAGCTTGGATGCTCGACTATCGACCTGGCGGGGTAATTCTCTTCGCACGAAATTTGGTGAACCCCGAACAAATCGCCAAGCTGACAAACGATTTACAATCACTCGCGGGTGACATTCCCCTTCTCATGGCTATTGATCAGGAAGGCGGGCGCGTCTCACGCCTCCCTTCTGACTTTACAATTTTCCCCCCAGCGGCCACTGTCGCGCAAACGGGCTCAACTGACCTGGCCTATCAGGCCGCCGCTGTGACTGCCAAAGAATTACGCGGCGTGGGCATCAATATGAATATGGCCCCGGTTCTGGATATTCATACCAATCCGGCCAATCCCATCATTGGAAATCGCGCATTTGGAACCGAGTCGGAACAAGTGTGCCGGATGGGAGCTGCCACGATTACAGGCCTCCATGATCATCGCGTGCTGGCCTGCGGGAAACATTTCCCTGGGCATGGTGATACCAGTACGGATTCGCATCTTGAGCTTCCCACGGTGCATGCCTCACGCAAACGGTTGGAAGAGATAGAATTTCAGCCCTTTCGCTATGCCATCAATCACGGGCTTCAGGCGATGATGACAGCCCATGTTCACTATCCCGCGCTTGACCCCATGTACCCGGCCACACTTTCTTCGACCATTTTGTCAGGACTCTTACGTCAGGACATGGGCTTTTCCGGGGTGATCGTGAGTGACGATTTGGAAATGCGCGCGATCTTAGACCATGCGACTGTCGGTGATGCCGCCATTCGTTCGTTGCAAGCTGGGGCAGATATGTTGCTCATTTGCAAAAGTCGGAAACTTGTCACCGACACATTTCAATCCTTACGCAGCGCGGTCACGTCGCAAGAGCTAAACCCTACTCAGGTAGAAGCGAGTTTGGCCAGAATTCATGCCGTGAAACAGCAATTTGTGTATCCCTATCACCCCATTGATCTTTCGACGCTCTCCGACATCGTCGGCATTCCTTCCCATCACGACGTCCTGGCTCGCATCATGACCCAATCTGATACTATTGTCTAAATCCTCATCGTGAAGGAATGCTCAATTGACGTTCCTGGACATTCTCCTCAGCAATTTGTTTAGCTACCACTCATTACTCTTTCAATGTTTCATACACGATTGATCCTCTTGTTTTGGAAAATTCATCTTAACGAAGTTTCTTGCACCTGAAGGAGAGAGCCGATGGCACTAAAAAAAGGTGATATTATTGATGAGCACAAGCGATATCCCGATTCCTGTGGTTTAGTCCTCAAAGTGATGAGCGGCGGGGAAGGATTTGAAAAAATACTCTGTTGCGGCCATGAATTAACTGAAGAAGACGTGGTACCTTCCCTCAATCAAGGTCGAGGTCGGAAAAAGGGTCCGTTGGTCGTTGGAATGACCATTGATGAAAAACGGGTGTCCACGGAATCATGTGGTCTTCGATTTATGGTTATGGGAGGCGGCGAAGGGTTTCAGGAAGTGAAGTGCTGTGGGCATTCAATTGGAACCAGTGGCATGCAAGATTTGAAATTTGGACAAATGCGAACGGAGGACAAAGTCGACGACGCCACACCCAATACTCCACACCAAGGAACTGCATAAGGAACCGTTTTATTATGTTGGGCTGGACACCCGAATCAATTAAGCAATGGGTCAAGTGGATGCAGTTTCTGGATCGGTGGGGCTATATTACCGCCTGTTTGAGTTTTCTCCTGGTGGGCATGCTGGTGTTTGGGTACAGCTGGTACGCCTATGTACAATCCGTCGAAAAGGCTTTTTTGCCCGCGACGATTACGCTGCTGAATGATTTGCTGTTTGTCATCATCCTTCTAGAATTATTTCGCACGGTCTTGGGGTTCTTGCAGTCCGACCGGATTCGTCTCGAACCATTTTTGCATGTAGGAATCATTGCTTCTGTTCGACGGATATTGACGGCAGGGGCCGAATTCTCCCACCAAGAAAACGTCCCAGAAGAAATCTTTCGTCATTACCTAATGGACATGAGCCTACATGTCATCGTCATTCTCGTGCTGATGATTGCCTTATTTCTTTTGAAAAAGACTGAACAGCCTGTGGAGCCGTTTCTGACAAAATAGGATTTTCTTCCTCTTCCTACCCCCCATCCCGACTACTTTTTGGAAAATCGGAATTTTCTGGAACACTCTGTGTTTTCTCTTTCCATCAACCTTGCACTCCGCAAGGGGCTGTGGCACTATTATGCCCCATTTCATCCCCGCATATTGATAGATGTGAATTATGGAGTCTCTCCCTGAATTAGTCGGAACCGTGCATATTATTTTTGGGCCGTATCGTGGAAACCCTATCGCCCTGTATATGCGCCAGGACGGTTCTATCTGCCAAATTTCTCCCCGTATTTACCCTTGGAATCGTACCGTCGGAATCGGGGACTCTCCTAACCGGGCGGCTACTGACTTTCAAAATAAATGGAAGGAAACAGGATTGACCGAAGAAATGTACACTGGGCCCCACTGGGAAGGCGGCATAAAACCAGAGAAACCAAAACCCCCTCCTAAACCCGCTACTGCTGCTGCGAAGCCAATTCCCAAACGAGACACGGAAGTTTCTGACATGGGAGAGCCTGTGGGTACACCCTCACCAATCGCCCCGCCACCTGCTAAAGCTGACGACTCGACTTCGTAAGAAACCACCGTCTCATAATTCTTTCGCTTTTTTGTTGGACAATTGAGAATGTCTAGCTGAAATAAGGGGGAAGCCCTTAGCTCTTGGCATAATGGCGAGCAGCTTTGATGAAAGCCGAAAATAGGCGTTTTTGGAGGACATCTTTGCGATAAAGAAACTCTGGATGCCACTGCACTCCCAACCAAAAAGGATGGTTAACGGCTTCAATGGCTTCAATCACTCCATCCGGGGCTAGCGCGCTAATTTGAAAGGAGCGCGGGATGGATTTGACTGATTGATGGTGAGAACTATTCACGGGAATCATGGGTTTTTTGAAAATCCGTCGAAGCAACGTTTTTGGCTCAATACGAACGTGATGGGCTGTGTATTCCGCTGATTTTTTCTGCAGATGTTGAATCTTTGTGGCAATCTGAGCCGGGATATCTTGAATCAAGTTCCCTCCCAGGGCCACATTCATGGATTGCATCCCTCCGCAGATCCCTAATGTGGGCACCTGATGTTGAAAGGCCAATTTTGAGAGACCGAGTTCTAAGCGTGCCCGTTCTTCACTCATCTGTTGAAAGGGGTATTGCTTGGACTCTCCGTAGAAATGCGGAGCCAAGTCCGATCCACTTCCGGTCACCAGTAACCCATCCAACTGCTGCAAAAGAAAAGTTTGTTCTTTCCGGCTTATAACCAGGGGGAGCACTAAAGGCACTCCCCCTGCTTCTTGAATGGCTTGAATATACCGCGCTCGCAAAAAATAGGTGGGTTCTTTGCCTCCCATATCTTTGCGTTTTCCGGCATTGAAATCAGGGGTCACCCCAATAACAGGACTACCCATTGTATTGGCAGGACTCAGGAACTTAATCCACTCTTTCCGTCAAATAGGCTTCTTCCTCATAAGGAGAGGGGCCGTAAAATCGAACTGGTTCATCGCCCTTCAGATGATCCGGAGTAATCACATAGGTGCCATAAACACTGGGTTCCCAAACTGATTGGGCCGCATCTAAATTCCCTCCTGTGAGACCATAGGTAAGCCCACCCACAATTCCCCCTAAAGTGGCATATACGACCTTTGTTGGAAGATACAAAAATGTCAGGAGTCCACTACCCAAACCCAACGCGGCTTCATTACTAGGGCTTGTCTCATTTTCTCCTGCCCAACTCATGCTTGGAAGCCCCAGGCAAACCACGAGTGCAAAAGCACAGAGCACCAATGCCCCAATTCCTTGCTTCATACAACGTGTCAATAAACTGTGCGGCTGTTTCATCATGGGTGACCCTCCTTTTCCCTGTGTCCCTCAAAATCAGATTGATTATACACTACTTATATCAATAATATTACCTGCTATTGGTTTAAAGTATACACGAAAGCAAAGTTTATGCCGAGGCTGTTGCTATGTTTTTTTAAATTCCTCAATATCCAACTCGATCATAATCTGTTCTTTAATTTTCTCGGCCTCACGTTGGATGACTTCATTCGTTTCGTCGATAAGCACACTCTCAGAGACCTTGTTGTTTTCCTGTTTGATCCCCTGCTGAATGTAGATTTCTAGCTTGTGGAAACAGATGAGTTGGACCAATAAATCACATCCATGTTTTGTATAGTCTTCTCGATCATTGCTTGGAACCACCCGAAGAAGTTCGTCAATCCATGGCCGAAATCCAAGTGTATGCTCTAGCTGTTGTATTTGGCTCCTTCCCACCATAATGTCGACTTGAACCCCGCCTTTCCATGATCGTTTTTTGACATTAAACACACAGTGAATGACTTCTGAAGTACCTTCGGGTCCATAAAAGAGAGAAATCCTAAATAGTGGAATTTGTGGCGGTGAAAGGAGAGACATTAGATAACTATCAGCTTTCTCAATGAAGCTTCCCCAGGGGCGAAGGCAGACGCAACCTCTTGATACAACAGGGACAAACCCTAACGCATTTGGGTTGACACTCGTCAATCTTGAACGATAAAGTCTTTTCAATCGATTGCTAATCAGCTTTAATTTTTACCTGATTTAAAAAAGAGGTAAGGCCATGTTCGGCACCATGGGTTTTTCAGAATTGATGATCATTCTAGTGATTATCTTGATTATTTTCGGGGCCGGTCGCCTACCCCAAATTGGTGAAGGTGTTGGTAAGGCTTTGAAGGGATTCAAAAAAGAAGTTGCCGACCTGCCATCTGCCATGAATCCCGATGATCCCCAGGCCCCTCCGCCAATAGGGGATCCAGTTGAAGGTACCTCATCGTCAGTGAGCCAGTCACCCGGGTCGGAGAATCCTCCGGTTGCACAAGCAGCCAACCAACCTTATCAACCAGGGCCAGAACAGACTCCAGGCACAGCCGCGGCCATGCTCTATCAAGGTGCTGGACCAAAACCTGCTCAACAACCTGGCTTAGGCTCAAATATTTCTCAATCAGCCCCTCTTCAACCAAATGTGGCAGTTCCAGGCCCTGTGTCTATGGAAGACCGACTTTCACAACCAGCACCAATTACCTCAGCACAATACCCTCCTCTCCCTCCGGGAGCCCAAACGAAACCCTTGGCGAAACGTCCTTCAGCTATTGTGAATAAACAAGCTGTCGCAAGAGTTCAAGCCCAACAGGCGGCTCGCAAAGCTCAAGCCACAACGGCACCCCAGGATATGCAGTCATTAGGTGAAGGGCTCGGAAGCGCGGTACGTACCTTTCGAGATGCCGCAGCTGATATTCAGAACTCCATTGATCCCCAGATGCAGACCATTCAAGCAGAATTGAAATCTGCCGAGCAGGAAATGAAAGAGTCTATTGAAGCGGCCAAGCAACCCTTGGCTCCCAAAGAACCCTCTGGATCCGTATAGCTGTTCTTGCCTATCTTCCTTTTTTTCTCAAGCCCAATAACCTTTATTGGTTTTTTCTGCTTTTTCGCCCTTATGGGCTGTGTGGTCGAAACAACGCCGGAATCCCCGGAACGGGTTACTGAACGACTCATCGTATTGTTAAGTGATGCCCAACCCGATACTCGACGGTCGGCAGCGCTATCTTTGGGAAAAATCAGCGATCCTGAAAGCATTTCGGCCTTGGTATCGGCTTTGGCAGATCCAGATGAAGAAGTGCGTCAATGGAGTGCCTGGGCTTTGGGAAATCTGGCGAGCTCGCTTCCCCAAGAAGCGTTAGTAGGTCTGGTCCAGCATGTTGCCGACCCATCCGAATCTGTTCGACAGGCCGTGGTCTTAGCCTTGAGTCAAACAACCATTTCAGAGGACGTGGTCCAAGTTGTGGGAAAAGCCTATACCATCTCTACCCATGCGACTCAACTCACGATTATTCAAACACTTTCCCAGTTTGAATTTCCATTTGCTTATGGTTTATTCATTCAGGCTCTCAAAAGTTCTGATCCTCTGATCCGGCAAACGGCTATATCAGGACTAGGCGAATTGGGAGACCCCCGAGGTCTGTTGGTCATGCGTACTCATCTCCTTCAAGATTCCCATGTTGGTGTTCGAGCAGAAGCTGCCTTTCGTTTGGGGAAATTAGGGGGCTTTGCCGATCTTCCTGCTCTTCGCCAAGCTAAGGAAACCGATCCAACCCCCAATGTGCATTTATGGGCGACATGGAGCCTTGCTCAGATTAACGAACAAACCTAATAGGATCAGGGTCGAATGTCCCTGTGAATGGTTGGCTCTACAATTCGTGTGATTGAATATGAGGCGAAGAGTCATTACAATTTCGCCTCTTCTAGCACACACCGGTTACGAAGCGCCCTAATTACCAACAAAATTAATCCATTTTTTTTTGGTAAGAAAGAAACCTTAGTCCAAGCGAGGGATGGACAGACTAACTTTCACCCGCCACCTTAAGAGAACCACGTATGTTTTAGGAACAATGACGGGACATTGTGAAAGGATGGAACAACATATGAAAAAAGTGTTGTTAGTTGATGACGATACGAGTGCACGTGAAGCCCTAAGCCTGGTTTTGGAATCCCAACATATTCAATGTGTCGGAGTGACCAATGGCTCTGAGGCCCTTGATTGGTTAACGTCTAATCAGGCGGATCTGATTATCTCTGACAATCAAATGCCAGTTCTGACTGGGCTAGACTTCATTGATCAAATCCAATTGCACCAAAAACCTGCAAATGAATCTCCCGTTATTCTCTTAAGTGGGAATCTCAACAAGGAAGACAAGAATCGAGCACGGCAAGCAGGGGTGTTTGCCATATTGGATAAGCCTTGTAATTTCAGTGAATTTCTTTCTATGGTTCAGTTAGCTCTTCAGACCTAGATTATTTAAACCCTGCTTGTCTCCATCTCCTGTTGTCTATTGTCTTTTTAAATATTCCAACAGGTCTTCCCCATCAATGCACAAAGATCCTATTAGTTGTGATAACTGCTTGAAATCGCTCAATCTCTAACCTGTTTGCGGTATGTACGCCTCTCCCATCCTCCTGCTATCTCTTTAAGTACCATTGGATTTCGGTTTCTCGCTTCATTCGGACATCCTTATTTAACTGCGAAATCGAAGATCTGGTCTCAGAAAAAACAGGCCAATGGATACATTCACAATCATAAAGGAGAAGTCTGATGCTGAGAATATTTTGCGGAATGATCATTGGATCTATGATGACCATGATGCTCTTAGGGGGCGGGTCCGCTGCAGACCAAGTGCTAGCCAACGTCCAAACTGTATATGTCGACCAGATCAATCGACCAGATTCGGCAACAACTCTCCTCCTTTTAGTCGTGGTAGGCATTTTTATGGCCGCCTTAACTATGTGGCCCTCAAAACCCGTTATGCAAAATGCAAAGGTTATTAAGAAGTTACGCCGGCATTGCAAGTAGGAATTTATTCCAATGACACACCAAGGCGGGTCCAAATACCTTCCAGCAAACTTTTAGAATGTTTCAGAGTGGATCACAAAAAAAGGAGCAATCTAGAAACATCTGGCAATGGTTACGAATCTCCAATAATCTGTAAGGGAGGGCAAGAAGCCCTCCCGGGTTTTGCTGAATGCCAACATTTCGAAGCCTTTTACTTTCTTTTCCTCTTGGCGTTTTTAGCGATAGAGCGCAGGGTCAATTTTCCCATCATGATATCCGAAAGAATTCTTTAGGATTATTATTGATGAAAATTTCCTCTTCCCAAGCCCATACATTCCTTCCTTCAATTATCCTCCAGAATCCTGGGACCCGCCAAGAATCTTCGCTTTCCCCAAACCAGGGGACAAAAGAACAGGCTGAGACGGCGAAACTTCGAAAACGAGATCAGGAGGTTCGCACTCATGAACAAGCGCATTTAACCGCCGCTGGGGGTTTGGCAAAAGGTGGAGCTACCTTTTCCTATCAACCAGGTCCTGATGGGAAACAATATGCCGTAAGTGGAGAAGTCAGTATTGATACCTCACCCGTATCAGGTAATCCTCAAGCCACCATTCGAAAAGCCCAGCAAATTCGAGCCGCTGCCCTCGCACCCGCCGATCCATCGGCGCAAGATCGTTCTATAGCAGCAGCGGCAACAGCTCTCGAGGCCAGAGCGCAACAAGAACTCCAAAAAGAAGAAGAAGCGACTGTCTCCGAAGGCGAGAATGCAGCTTCTTCCTTTTCTTCTCGTATTGATCTCTTTGTGTAAGACTATTCTTCCTTCCGATTTTACCCAAACACAAAATGAACGCGTACTGAGCTCCCGTTGAGAAATAGGCAGACTTTTCTGTCACCCCTCATGATTTGCCCAGCTAGGTTCGGGATCATTCTTCGAAGTTCACCCTCCAATTATCCTTTATGACACGATGAAAACAAAGGATGAGCTTTTTTGTAATTAACAACGGTTTTCCTGAAAAATTTGTCAACGAAATTGCTAAAAATTATGATGAATGCGAGAGAACCCCTTTTCATGGCAAGAATCTTTCGTGACGGATTCTTCTCTTATCCTTGCCTATCCTTTTCATAAGGGAAAGTATGATTCATGAATATTGCTGAGAAAATGAAACGAGACTGGGATCAACGCGCACAGCATCACGCACGATTTTGGATTGCCACCGAGAATTATCAAACTGAAGAAGTATTTGCACAATCTGGACAGGATACGGCACAGGCTCTTTTAAAGGCCTTAACGGGTTTGTCTCATCCATCTTGGAAAGTGTTAGACATTGGTTGTGGTATAGGACGTGTATTGAAACCTCTCGGCCAATATTTTCATTCCTTAGTCGGGATCGATGTATCCTCTACAATGATTGCTCAAAGTAAAGCATGGCTAGCCGAGAGTCCTCATATCACTACTTTTGAAACTTCTGGTGTGGATCTTCGTGAATTCCCGGATCAATCCTTTAATCTTGTGTATTCTTATGTGGCATTCCAACACATGCCTCGTCCAGTTTTTGAACAATATTTAAGCGAAATCAATCGCGTGCTCTTGCCAGGTGGCAATTTGGCTATGCAACTTCCCATTGGGCAGTATTGTGACGTTCCAATTGAAGATACTATTGGCATTCGGTCGTACTCCATGGAAGAAATCGAGCAAAAACTTCTTAATCATGGTCTGGCCTTCGGTGATAAATTGGTGCGTTTTCCCATATCGCCAACCAGCAATCAACCATTTGATCATGGTTTTCACATTATCAGGAAGATTAAGACCATTAAGCCCAAGATTCGGGCAAAATGGGTTCAACTAGAACACCCACAGCACTCTTCTCCATTGGACATGTTTCTCTATGAGACCTATGCAGAAGACTGTGTGAAAGTGGGAAAGAATCAAGAGGGCATAGAGACATTACAATTTCTCGTCCACCGAAATCCCGAACATTTATCTGGATGGTTGCAGCTAACTGCCCTCTTATTAGAAAACGGCCAGGTCCATCAAGCTGTCACCACGATGCAAGAATTAACGGCCACTCACCCACGCTACCAAGAGGGCCAAGCGACTTTGCAACAATTATTGGCTCTGCACCAACAAGGAAACTCCACACTCCAAGAAGAACCAAAACAATTACTCTGTTAAATAGCGGACTGTGCTCTCCACGATTGATGAATCCCATGGAACCACAGAGGGCGGGAATATTTTCGAATTTGGGCTAGTCAAGAAGCACTGGTATGCTACATTAAATTTCTACTGAAGATCGATGGCCCTCTTGTTCACAATCACCAATTAAGGAGGAACGGCATGGGTAAACGCACACTTCTCGTTCTGATGGCAATGTTGTTTATGTTTGGAACGACAGGAGTGGCTTTAGCTGCCCATCCAGACAATGGTCCAGGATGTGGGTTGGGAAAATTAGCCTGGAACTCCTACCCTAGCCAGCAGTCAATAGGGGCACAAGTTTTTCAAGCGACTACCAATGGAACATTTTTCGCTCAAACATTTGGTATCAGTTCTGGAACCTCAGGTTGCACAAATGACGGAACGATTTTTGCGTCGGAAAAAGTGAACGTATTTGCGGTGATCAATATTGACAACATCTCCCAAGAGATGGCTCAAGGCCAAGGTGAACATTTAACCTCGCTGGCCACATTGATGGACATTCCCGCCGATCAACACGAAACCTTTTTTGCCATGGCTCAAGAAAAATACACGACACTGATCCAATCAGGAGAAGCCTCTCCTCAAGCTGTGATTAAAGCGATATATAGTGCGATGGGAGATCACCCCATTTTAGCCCAAGTTTCAACCACAAAGTAATATAAAATTCATACATGGCCCCGACGTGAAGCCGGAGCCTATCTTTTGGTTCTCTACTTCGCCCATTTTCGGTGATAACACGAATCTTTTTGTTGTGTGTTGGGCTCTCCCTCTTTCCTCTTTCTTCCCTAGCCCAAGATTCTCCCGCCACGTATCTGCAGGAGCTTATTGAGCTCGCAGAAAGAAAACAGCTCCATCAAAAACGGTATTGGCACCTGCTCTTACATTATCGCCAAGATTTCTTGGGCAGTTTTTCCAGTGACGTAGATGATCCTGGATTTTTCCTATCTGAGAAGGGAAAAACTGATCCTCAAGCGGAACTTCATGCGACCCTCGCCCAATTCTTTTCAATTGACTTAGTCGGACGATCTCAGCAAGTCGCCCAATGTGCCTTTATTGCCAGATTTCAGTGGCTCAAACACCAACTGAAATTTGATGATACCCTCTTCCCTGTTCAACAATGTATCCGATTCGCGGATTGGATAAAAGAATTGAACCCTGCATCCATTACTCTCATTTTTCCGGCAGCATTTATGAATAATCCCGTCTCAATGTTTGGTCATTCGTTTCTTCGCATCGATCAACATGGCCAAACCGAACACACACGCCTTTTGGCCTATACGGTCAATTATGCGGCAGAAGTGCCTCCGAATGTCGGGGTAGAGTTCGCCTTCAAAGGCATTTGGGGTGGGTATCAAGGGTTTTTCTCCACTATCCCTTACTATATAAAAGTGCAGGAATATCGAGACATGGAAAACCGAGACATTTGGGAATACCGCCTAAATTTTTCACCTGAACAAATTCACCAATTGCTCATGCACACATGGGAAATGGGCAACGCGTATTTTGATTATTATTTTTTCAAAGAAAATTGTGCGTATCACATTCTTTCCTTATTAGAAGTGGCCAATCCTCAACTTCATTTAACGGATCAATTTCATTTTTGGACTATTCCTGCAGATACGATTCGTCTTTTCTCTCAAACAGAGGACTTTGTCCAAGACATTAGCTACCGACCTGCCGGCAGTACGAAAATCAAGCGTAAACGAGCGGCGGTGCAACCTTCAGAAACGTATATCCTTGACCAATTACCCACCGATCCATCCGTCGCACGTCAAAGAAACTTTCTTCAATTACCTCAAGCCCGCCAAATATTTTTACTTGACTTGGTATCCGACTATCTACGTTATAAGATCCAAACGGACAAAAGGTTGGCGGAGATATACCAAGCACACAATCACTCCATCTTATTGAACCGAAGCCAAATCCAAGTACCTTCTTCCCCATTTCCCATTGCTCCGTTTACCCTTTCTCCCGAACAGGGCCACGAAACGACCCGCATGGAAATGGGAGTTGGTTGGCGAAACGACGAACTCTTTGAGCATATTGGCATTCGAGCTGTATATCATGACCTGCTGGATCCCGATCCAGGTTATAACCCCGACTCTCAAATTGAATTGAGTGCCTTGTCATTGAGACATTACCATCGTCGCAATCAATTTAGGATTGAACAGTTTACGCTGGTGAATGTGCTGTCACTTGCGCCGATTGATTCCTGGTTTCGTGGGCCGTCCTGGAAAGTGAAATTTGGGATGAATACCGTCAAAACACGTTCGTGCGATCTCTGTTCCAATGGATATCTGAACGTCGGGGCTGGTGGAGCACTAGAGACACATGTGTTTCAACGAGAAGTCTTTTTTCTTTTTGGCGAAGCGGATGTGAATGGGAGTAGGGCTTATGATGAGAACCATAGAGTAGGGGGCGGTTTGTCTGGCGGAGTTGTGGTCAATGTGGCGGATAACTGGAAATGGCTGGCTTCAGGTGGATATTTAGGGTACCTATTCGGTGATCGATCAGATGATGTTCGTATTTCAGTTGGACAACGATGGACCTTCGCCAAAAACTTCGCATTTCGTACGATGTTTACCCATCATGATCGAGACAACGAGGTATTCACTGTCTTACATGGCTACTTCTGATCATGCCAAAGGGAAGCCAAGACTTTTACTTGCGGAAATATGGGCATATTGTCATCGCCCGAGTTAGTGTACGGTGTGTTAGCCTTTACGAAAAATTGACAGGGTATTTCATTTTGACATCCTCATGGTAGAATCCGCCCATCGATTTATTCATCATTAATTGATGGGCTAGAATTCATGGCTTTCCATTTACCCAACTCACCTTCTTCACTGGCTCCACACCCGCCTCTCCGAGATTATTACCAAACTGAAGAACAGCGCAGGAAACTCCTGGACGCGCAATTTGATCAGGTGGCTCCTGATTACAATTGGATCACACAAGCCTCGTCTTTTGGTTCTGGAAAACGCTACCGTAGGGAGGCATTAAAAAGGTCAGGGCTTAAGCAAGGGGACACGATTCTTGATGTCGCCTGTGGTCCAGGCACCGTCTCAGTGTGTGCCCAACTCATTGTCGGAGAGGCGGGCCGGGTTGTGGGATTGGATCCTAGCCTTGGTATGGTAACCGAAGCTCAAAAACAAGGCGTCTCAACCGTCCTGCAAGGCAAGGCTGAACATCTCCCCTTTCCTGACGAAATCTTTGATTTTATTAGTATGGGCTATGCGCTTCGTCATGTCACAGATCTTGCCCTCACCTTCAAAGAGTACCTTCGGGTGCTCAAACCCGGTGGGCAAATTCTTCTCCTGGAGATCTCAAGGCCTGATTCCTTTCTTCCTTATCATGTGAGCCGATTTTTTTTAAAACAGGTCGTCCCATGGGTGGCGTATTTGGGAACCAAAAATCCACATGCGCACAAACTTATGAAATATTATTGGGATACGATTGAGTCGTGCGTGCCCCCAGAAACCATTCTCCAAGCTCTGGAAGAATCTGGCTTTGTCCACAGCCAACAATATACCCTCTTCGGTGGCTTGCTCAGAGACTATTCCGGCTGTAAACCGTAACCGGATCATACAACCCTCTATTTTCAACCTAGTTGGCTGTCCCGAGCGAGCTGTCCGTCTCTTGGATAACCTTCTTTCAGATACCAAAGGAATTCGAAGGCAAAAAATATTTTGATTTCTTCAGCCGCCTAGGAAGTTTTCTGTGATGATGAATGAAGTGATGACGGATAGGCGATCTTATTTTTCATAGGTCGCGATGATCGTAGTATCTGTAACAGATTTCTCAAAATAGCCTTTCCTGACCTTGAGATACGCATCGTTTGAGAAAAATGCATCCCTTGAGTCTTGGTCAGGAAAGAAAATCGTAAACACACGATTGATTGGAGCCTCTGTTTTAGATTTGAGGACTTCAGATACCTTGAAGTCGTAGCCAAATCTTCCGCGATAGCTTTCAAGAATGGGCGTCATTTTGTCGCGATAGGATTGATAACCTGCCTCGTCCACGACATGTAGTCCCACGAGCATTTCTAGCGCCATATCATTTCACCTTTAAAAATTATTGTCACTCTAATTACATTCCTTAAAGATGCCGGGGTTCGTCCCGGCGGCCGAGCCACTTTTGTTTCGGCAAAAGTAGCCAAAACCAGGTTGGCCGTAATGTGGCCCTTCGGGTCCCCTCCGCGGTTCACCAACCCCGGCGGCGCGCAAACTCGCTACGCTCAAACAATGCGCGCCTTTTCTCCGGGGTCGGCTGCACTGCTCGGCCCCACCACAAGGCCAGGGGAGAAGGCTGAAACAATGTGTCCTTTAGTTATGGAGGGCAAGTTGTTCTGATACGATTATAGGCCTCTTCGTTAACCACATGGAATCTCACTAGCATTTATAACGCCATATCAATTCATTATTGAAATTATTGTCTAATGTTTGTGGTAGCAATGGTTAAAGACGAAGGATGGAAAATTGAATATTTATTTACCAACATTCATGCCGTCAGTCGTGGATTTGATTTCTGATTTACCGCCCGTGACGTAGAGCCCAAGCAACTTGTTTGGGTCAATGCCCCTATTGCTCTCGCCTAAATCAGAGCGCATTTCGCGAAAAAGAGTGTCAATAAGAGGTAAGGTGTCCGGGGTACTTTCAGGTTTTGCTGATTCGGATCGCCAATTTGCGTAAGCCTTAACGACACCAGGGCCACCGTAGATCGTTACCTTAGAGGTAAATTTGTAAAAGAATTCTTCAATATTTTGGGGCATTAAATCATTTCCCTTTTTCCCAGCTTTTGTGTTGCGTATTAGCTGGATGACTATATCCATAAATTCGTTGTAGATTTCTGCTTTTTTTGCTCTATGATCCGCAAACGCAACCTGTTCTTTGGCTTTTCTTGAGTTGTAGGAGGCAATGGACACGGAGGAGATGATAGTAGTAGCTCCAGCAATAAGTGCCACGCCAACACTGGCATTAACGTCCTTGAGTGAAGAGCCTAACCAGACCAACATTTGATACAAAAAATACGCAGAAATACCTACAAGCAAAACCCCAAATGCAATGAGCAGTTTATCCTTCATCATTTTTTCTCGATTAGGCTAATTTAAAGTACGTCATAAAAATCAGGTGAAATATTACTGTTTGAATATTGTTAAACCTTTTAAAAAAGAAAAAATATTTCCCCTCTTAATATATATCTGATAATAGTTTTTGCCAGATGTATATTTAAATCTCTCCGCTCCATTTCTTGGCAGATCCCATCACACAACTATTGTTGATTAAATCAACCTTTGACAATTTCTATATTTATTCCGAATAAAAAAAATAAAAGCGGTTTTTCCAGGGTTACCTACCATAGATGTTCATCGAATAGTGAAGCTTTGCCACCATTTCACACATGTTGAATTGTAGAGGTAAGTTTCTTAGGAATTTCAACCATATTTTTTCTCCAAAGACGCCTGCTGTTTGGCCCTCTGGGCGGACGCTCTGATTAACTGGCGGGCCTTGTTTGAGCGGAGCGAGTTGGTCCGCCCCTCCATTTCCAGCGTCCGTCTAATTCGATGAGGCCGAACTGGGTGTCAATGGTTTTGGGTCCTTTTGCCGAAACAAAAGGGCCTCGCCTGCCGGGGCGAAACCCGGCAATTATCGCAAATATAAATACTTGCCAGTTTGGAAGATAAAGAATCGAGTAAAGCCTACCTCCTGACCTCTTCCTTGAAGGATTTGAGGAGGGAGATGATGAGGATGATGATGACGAAGACGAAGGGAAAGGCGGCGAGTATGGCGCCGGTTTGGAGACCTTTGAGGCCGCCTGACCACAGTAGAATGGCGGCGGAGAGGGACTGAATGACGCCCCAGGTGAATTTTATGTGATTGGGTGGGTTGAGGCTGCCGTTGGTGGTGAGCGTCCCCAGCACGAAGGTGGCGGAATCTGCGGAGGTGATGAAAAATGTGCCGATGAGAAAAATGGCAATGAGGGACATGATGGTTCCCATGGGGTATTGCTCCAAGACGGTGAAAAGCAAGACTTCCATTCCTTGGTTTTCCATCACGGCTTTCAAGTCAACGTTCTGAAAGAGCTCTAAGGCGATCCCTGTTCCGCCGAAAACGGTAAACCAAAACGCACAAAAGAGTGTTGGGACAAGCAATACGCCCAGCACAAATTGGCGTACCGTTCGGCCCTTGGATATTCGGGCGATGAAGGTGCCGACAAACGGCGCCCAGGCAATCCACCAAGCCCAATAAAACAAGGTCCAGTCATGGATCCAAGTGGAATCACCAAACGGGGCCAGATTCAGGCTCATGGTGGGAAGGTTTTGAAGATAATGTCCAAAGGTTGATGGCAAGACCGTCATGATGAAATGTGTGGGCCCAAGAAATAGCAAAAAGAACAGGAGCGACAAGGCCAGGATCATATTCAGATTGCTGAGATATTTGATCCCCCGATGCAGCCCAGTTTGGGCTGAGAGCATGAATAAGATGGTCACAATGGCAATCAGGGTCAATTGTGTCCCTAATGTATTAGGAATGCCAAAGACATAGGATAGTCCTCCGCTGATCTGCACCGCGCCAAATCCTAACGAGGTAGCCACCCCAAAGACGGTGGCGAACACCGCGACGACATCAACGACCGTTCCCAGCGGTCCTGTGGAATGCTTGCCCAGCACTGGTTGGCAGGCAAGGCTAAACAACCCTGGTGTTCCACGACGGAATTGAAAATATGCCAGAGCCAGGGCCACCATCGTATAGATGCCCCACGGGTGCAATCCCCAGTGGAAAAAGGAATATTGGAGAGCCAGTAGAGCCGCCTCCGGGGTTCCCCCTTCGCCCATAGGTGGCGTATGAAAATGGGAAGTGGGTTCCGCGACTCCCCAAAACACCAGCCCAATACCCATACCTGCACAAAACAGCATGGCAAACCAGGTGAGGAGGTTAAATTCGGGTTCGGCTCCGTCCGGGCCAAGGAGGATATCGCCGTATCGAGAAAAAATCAGGCAGAGGGCACAGAGTAAAAATCCGGAAGCTGAGAGGACATACAGCCAGCCAAAGGTATCTAACAGAGAAGACTGGAGGCCTCCGGTAATTTTGGCCAAATGTTCTGGGGCTAGACCGCCCCAAAGGAGGAATAGGAGCGCCAGGGCGCAGGAAATGTTGAAAACTAACGTGGTGGGTTTTAGTGGGTTCATAGAGCGACGAGGTCTACATAGACCTCCTAGCCCTACCATAATTCGTCAGGGTGAACAAGGCACAGGTTTTGGCTGGAAGATGGTTTCACTGTTCTGCATCGTGAGAATAGGCTGTGGGGAGTTATTGTGGACAAGTAGGCAATCGCCACATCATGAAAGGCGATTGCTTTGCTTCTCTCTATCATTTCAAGGATTTTCGACCCTAAAGGGTTGCTCTTCTGGGCTTAAAGGGTTAGATTTAGGGCCTCTTTGGCAAACAATCGGGCCTTCCAAACGCTCGCAAGAGAAGTTCGGGGGCCCTTTTTATTTCCCGAATCAAGGGGGAGGTGAAAGGATCACGCCTAGGCGCGAACCTTTTTCTGCCTTTCTCAGTCAATTCACCGTTGCCTTTTTAGTCCTCTGCCTGCTGGTGAGTGGTGGACGCATCGGCCCTTTAGGAGGTTAGTCTCATGGGTAAGAAGCAAGCATATGGCGATAATCCTATCGCCAAGCGAAAAACAGATTTGTACAAAGAGGAATATGTCCATAGTTTTGTCCAAAAATGGGACGATTTAATAGACTGGGATGCTCGGGCCTCCAGTGAAGGGGACTTTTTTATACGACTCTTAAAAGAGCGTGGCGTCAAACGTATATTGGATGTGGCTACCGGTACGGGGTTTCATTCGATTCGGCTTATGCGAGCTGGGTTCGACGTCACCAGTGCCGATGGCAGTCCGGAAATGTTAGCAAGAGCCTTTGAAAATGCGCGACAAGCCGGCTTTATCATGCAGACCATTCATGCCGATTGGCGTTGGTTGAGCCGTGATATTCATTATAAATACGATGCAGTGATTTGTTTGGGGAATTCTCTGACCCATCTTTTTGCTGAGCAAGATCGACGAAAAGCCTTGGCTGAGTTTTACACCGCGTTGAGACATGACGGCGTGCTCATTTTGGATCAACGGAATTATGACGGCATTTTAGACAATGGGTTTACCTCGAAGCATGTTTATTACTACTGCGGTGATAATGTCAGTGCAGAGCCTGAATATGTGGATGAAGGCCTGGCCAGATTTCGATATACCTTTCCCGATAAGGAAGT
>JAJDBD010000190.1 GCA_029261575.1 Nitrospinaceae bacterium
ACCTCGCCGGTTTGTTCGTCCTTGATCGCGTCCGTACACTTGATGATGTAAGCGCTTTTTAACCGCACCTCCCTGCCGGGCGCGAGACGGAAAAACTTTTTCGGCGGGTCTTCCATGAAGTCGTCGCGCTCGATATATAACTCGCGGCTGAAGGGGATCTTGCGCGTCCCGGCTGTGGGGTCTTCCGGATTGTTTTCCACCTCCAGTTCTTCCTCCCGGTCTTCCGGATAATTTTCGATCACCACGCGAAGCGGTCGGAGGACGGCCATCACGCGGAGGGCTTTCTTGTTTAAATCTTCCCGGATGCAGTTTTCCAACTGGGCGACGTCGATGACGCTATGGTCCCTCGCCACCCCGATGCGCCCGCAAAAGTCGCGGATCGCCTCCGGCGTGTAGCCGCGCCGCCGCAATCCGGAAATCGTCGGCATCCTGGGGTCGTCCCACCCATTGACAAGTCCTTCCCGGACGAGTTGTAAAAGTTTGCGTTTGCTCAGAACCGTATAGCTTAAATTGAGCCGGGCAAACTCGATCTGCTGCGGATGGTAAACGGCAAGCTGATCGAGATACCAGTCGTACAGGGGACGGTGGTCCTCAAACTCCAGCGTGCAGAGCGAGTGCGTGACGCCCTCCAGCGAATCGGACAGGCAATGCGTGAAATCGTACATCGGGTAAATGGACCATTTATCGCCCGTCCGGTGGTGCGGCGTTTTAAGAATGCGGTACATGACTGGGTCGCGCATGTTCAAGTTGCCGGACGCCATGTCGATCTTGGCGCGCAGAACGCGCGAACCCTCGTCGAACTCTCCGGCGCGCATTTTTTCGAACAATTGCAAACTCTCTTCGGCGGGGCGGTTGCGATGCGGACTGTCCTTTCCCGGCTCGGTCAACGTGCCGCGGTATTGCCGAATTTCATCGGGACTCAATTCGTCCACGTAGGCCTTGCCGTCCTGGATGAGGCGCCTGGCGTATTCATACAATTGATCGAAATAATCCGAGGAGTGGAACAGCCGGTCCTGCCAGTCGAAGCCCAGCCATCGCACGTCTTCTTTGATCGCTTCGACGTACGTCTCGTCCTCTTTCAGTGGGTTGGTGTCGTCGAAACGCAGGTTGCAAAAGCCCTTGTACTCCTCGGCCACTCCGAAGTTCAGGCAAATGGACTTGGCGTGTCCGATGTGGAGGAATCCGTTTGGCTCCGGGGGAAAGCGCGTTAGCGCCCGGCCTTCGTTCTTGCCGTTTTTGATGTCCTCGTCGATCCGGTTTTTAATGAAATTGGAAGACGAGGCTGTTGAACCGGCGTCGTTGGCGTCCGGAGCGGGATTACTTTTCTCGTTGGGCGGGGTCATGAGCTTTCCTGGCTCTGCATTATATGAAGGGCTTGTTTCAGCCGGTCGACGGTCCGGTCTTTCCCCAGCAATAGCGCGACGTCGTAAATGCCGGGACTCACCGTCTTGCCCGTCAACGCGACGCGGACCGGCTGAGCCAGTTTGCCCAGTTTCAATCCGGCCTCCTCGACGATGTTTTTGAACAGGGTCTCCAGACTGTCGTGGCTGAACTCGGCCAAACTTTCGCATCCGGCGATCAGCCGTTCGAACAGGGGAGCGGTTTCGGATTTTAAAAATTTGTTTTTGGCTTTTTCATCGAAAACCAATTCGTCGCGGAAAAAGAATTCCGCGCGCCCGGCCATCTCGACCAGCGTTTTAGACGCTTCCTGATTGCACGGGACGGCCTCCGCGATTTTTTCCAGGGTCCAATCGTGGCCTTCGGTCAATACGCCTTCCTGCACGAGAATGGGTTCCAGACGTCCGGCCAACTCCAGCGGCGGAAGGGTTTTGATGTAATGGTGATTGAGCCATTCCAACTTTTCCGGATTGAACACCGCAGGCGAGGTCGTGATGTGGTCCGTGGAAAAATGCTGGACGAGTTCCTGGAGCGAAAAAATTTCCTGATCGCCGTGCGACCATCCCAGACGCGCCAGGTAATTGATCATGGCATGCGGCAAATAACCCATATCGCGATAGGCAAGAACGGACGTGGCGCCGTGCCGCTTGCTCAGGCGAGTTTTGTCCGGTCCCAGGATCATGGAAATATGAACGAAGACCGGACGCGGATAATCCAGAGCGTCGTACAGCAACGCCTGCCGGGGCGTGTTGGATAAATGGTCGTCCCCGCGAATGACATGCGTGACGTTCATGTCCGCGTCGTCCACCACCACGACAAAGTTATAGGTGGGAGTTCCGTCGGTGCGCAGGACGATCAAATCGTCCAGTTCCTGATTGTCGAAAACCACGTTGCCGCGGAGCAGGTCGCGCACCGTCACCGAGCCGTCCTGCGGCGCCTTGAAGCGCACGACGTGCGGCGCGCCTTGCGGTGGGTCCGTCTGGTTCCTGCAAGTTCCGTCGTACTTGGGTTTGCCGCCGGCCTTTTGCGCGAGTTTTCTTTTTTCTTCCAACTCCTCGGGCGAGCAGTAACAGCGGTACGCCTTGCCTTCCTGTAGCAGGCGCTCAACGGTTTTGAGATAGACGGCTTGCCGTTGTGTCTGGCGGAAGGGACCTTCGTCCCAGTCCAGTCCCAGCCATTTCATGGCCTCGATAATTTCCTGAATCGAATCCTCGGTGGAGCGTTCTCCGTCTGTGTCCTCGATGCGCAGGATGAATTGCCCGCCCCGGTTGCGAGCGTAAAGCCAGTTGAACAGGGCGGTGCGGACGCCGCCTATATGCAGAAAACCGGTGGGACTGGGGGCGAATCGGACGCGGATTTTTTCACTCATTATTTGAATTCGGTTGGTTTGTTAACGACGTCTGGATTTAGAAACGGTTCAGGGTAGCAGATAAAAGAAACGAATTTAAGTTTTTATTGAAAAACCCATCGCCAGAAATCGAACATTGGAGAGTCCGAAAACGCGCAAGTAACTTTTGTGGGCGGTGGCGACTAAATATAACACTTTCAGTTATTTAGACCTGGTTCCTCCTTGGCCGGAATATTGAAAAGCTTTTGAAAACCGGTCCGTAATATAGCAAATTTTGAGGAGCGTTATTTCGGCGTCCATTTTGCTCTTTGGTTTATGAACCGTGTTCTAGGTATTTCAGGTTCAATAATATTAAAAAATTGAGGAGGCTAAAATGTGTACATTTGACGCCTTTAAAAAATCAGAGCAGTTACGCCGCGCCATCAGGCAGAAAAAGAAAAATGCCGTTCCGGGTTTTTTTGAGCGTTACCTCACGAGCCAAAACTCCTTGCCTCAGGAAACCAGGATAGAGATTATCAAACGCTATTTATCGAGTA
This sequence comes from Nitrospinaceae bacterium, assembly GCA_029261575.1. Classification (GTDB taxonomy): domain Bacteria; phylum Nitrospinota; class Nitrospinia; order Nitrospinales; family JACRGP01; genus JAJDBB01. The sequence goes on from JAJDBD010000190.1 coordinate 3,283, forward strand.
AATAAATTTTGAATTGCCTCCGCTCGCCAACTTTCCGGCTGTAACCCTTCGCCGACTGATCTTCCATTGTTACCCTCTTAAATTTTAGGTTGAAATCTCCGGTTCGCTGGTATCAACTGTAAAGGAGCGACTGTTTCAATGGGGATTTTTGGGAGGGCATGAGATGAAATTCAAAGCCGCCGTCTTGATTTTTTCGTTATTGGCTTTATGGGCGCTTCCGGCGCAGGCCAGGGAATACGGCGAACTGGTCCTTAAAAAAAATCAACTGGTTCACGGCAGAGGTTTTCCGCTCAACAACCAATGCGTTTCTCTATTAAAAATTGATCCGGACAAAAACGTTCCCGACATGCGGACCTTCCGCAATTTTTTCTGTACCGGACCCTACACACTGTACTGGGACGGCTTGCCGGACAAAATCGTTACGGTGTACGCGGATTTTAATTACGGGAAAGAGTACGGGTATTTGATCCTCAAAAAAACGGACGACAAAACAGTTTGGCTGATCGACTACGACGATTTGCCGGCCAACGAGTGGATCAAGGTTCCCGCCAGCGAGGACGGGTATGGGGGATACGAGGCCTATTACTCGCCGGGTTCGCGTTTCGAGTTGAATTTTTCCTCAGTGCAGTGGGGGCAATGGTGGGACGCGCCGCTGAATTAATAAAGGGCGGGCCTGAATGCAGATCGTCGAAATAAATTGCAAAACCATTCTCACCCGCGCGTCCGGTTACCTCAAGCCGGTGTGCACCCATTCCCTGAATCCCTATACCGGTTGCGGGTTTGGCCGTTCCTCTTGCGGCGTCGGGTGTTACGTCCGGTTCAACCAATGGTTGACGCGCGGCAGGATGTGGGGCGGTTTTGTCGACGTGAAAATCAACGCGCCGGAAATTTATCTTAAGACCGTCGGCGCCGAAAAACGGTGGGCGGAAAAGCGCAATCAACTGTTCGCAATTTTTCTTTCCAGTTCCACGGATCCCTGGCAACCCATCGAGAAAAAGTACCGCGTCACCCGGCGCCTGTTGGAAGCCATCGCGGCAAACCCTCCGGACAGTTTGATCCTTCAAACCCACAGCGCCACGATCTGCGACGATTTTTCATCCATCGCCCGTCTGGCCGAGGCGTCCGACGTCCGCGTGCAGATATCCATCGAAGGCGATCGGGAAACGCTTCCTGGTTTGCCGCCGCCGCCTTGTTCTCTGGAGGACAGGTTGGTCGCCCTGGAGAAATTCTCCCACGCCGGGATTTCAACCGTCGCCTGTCTGTCTCCGTTGTACCCTCTTAAAGCTCCGGAAAAATTTTTTGCCCGTCTGGCGCAAACCGGCGTTTCGGCGATTGTGATCGACCATTTTATTGAGGGCGATGGGACGCCCGACGGGTCGCGGACTTTCAAGACCCCGCTCCCAGCCGCCATGGAAGCCATCGAGCCGGGTTCCGCCTCTCTGGCGTATCGCGATAAGATCGTGGACGTCGCGCGCAAGTACCTTCCTGTGGGAATTTCCCAAACCGGTTTCGCCGGAAATTACGCGTCCTGAAAAATGAACGCCGACTCGCCTGAAAAACTAAATCAAACTCTGAAGGAAATCGACGGACGGAGTTACAAAACTTATAAAAAGTTGCAAGAAACGAGTTGGGATTTTGCGCCGTTTATTTTGAAATTTGAACATGTGCAGGGCGACCCGTTTGCCGATCCCACGCGCGTTTCCCTTGACTTCGACTTGCAATCCACAGGTTTTCCCGCAGCGCTCTACGAGTCCGCCGCCCGACGCCTGGCCGTCGAGGATTTTTTGCTCCGGTCGTTTCATTCGGCGTGCGACCGCTTGTTGTTTCGGTCGCGCGGGTCCGGCAAGAGCGGGGAAATTTTTGCGCAATCGCCCAGCCAGAAAATCCTTAAACGCAGTTCGGTTTTGATATCGGGCGACGGTTGCCAACTGATTCATTTTGTCGGCCTGCCCGCCGACGGGCGGAGGATACTGGGCGAGGAATGCGCCGAAATTTTTTCCGGCGTTTTGCCCGCGCTGTGGCGGAAAGCGCTCCTCCCGCCGAATTTGGATTTAGACCAGTTGAAAAAGCATATCGAGACGCTGGAGGATTATCTAGCCCTCCAGAAAGAGCTCGCCCAAAGCAATTGGGCGGCGTTTGTGGCGGACGGTTCAATCCTTCCGCGTCTGTCGGGCGTCAGCGATCTTCCTTTAGATGAAAGCGCCGTGCCGTTCAAGGCGCCGGACGATTTTTCCCAGACGGTTGACTTGCCGCACCGGGGCGAGACGCCGGGCATGGCGATTCCTCAAGGAATCACCCTGATCGCAGGCGGCGGCTTTCACGGCAAGAGCGCCTTGCTAAACGCCCTGCAGGCTGCGGTCTATCCGCACATTCCCGGCGACGGACGCGAACTCGTGGCCGCGCTTTCTTCGGCGGTCAAGATTCGCGCCGAGGATGGACGCGCCGCGCGCGCGGTCGACGTTTCAGGTTTCATGAAGGAGTTGCCCCTGCAGGAATCCACCGAACGTTTCTCCACGCAGTCGACCAGCGGGTCGACGTCACAGGCGGTGAACATCGTCGAAGCGCTTGAAGCGGGATCGGAGTTGTTGCTGATGGACGAGGATACCTGCGCCACGAATTTCATGATCCGCGACGCCCGCATGCAGGCCTTGATCGAATCGCGCCTGGAACCCATCACGCCGCTGGTGGACCGTATTGAGGAAATCAACGAACGCTTCCAGGTGAGTTTTATTTTGGTCCTGGGCGGGTGCGGGGATTATTTTGAGTCGGCGGGGGAGGTGATCGCCATGGAATGGTTTCAGCCCCGGTTGGCGACGCGCCGGGCCAAGGAACTTGTGGAGTCCCGGCCCACCCGCAGGATACGGGAAGCGTCGAAACCGTTTCCAGAAATCAAGGAACGCAGGTTGGACCCGGCGGCGTTAAATTTTAAAAAAGGCAAGCGGGAGATTTTTATTCGCGCCTGGGGAATGGATACCCTGTCGTTGGGCAGGTCGGAGGTGGACGTGCGTTATGTCGAACAGTTTGCGGAGGTCGGGCAGTTGGAGGCCTGCGGATGGATTCTTGCGCGGATGAAAGAATTTTTGAAAGAGGCGGGGACGAGCAATCGGCAGGCGCTGGAAAATGTATTCCGCCAGTTGGAAAGCGAGGGCGTGGAATCCCTCGCTCCCTTCAACACTGGTTTGTTGACTCTACCCCGTCCACAGGAAGTCTTGGCCGCCCTCAACCGCTTACGCTGAGCGAACCGATTTTTTTTCGTCCTTGCAATTGAATTTGGAAAATCAGACGTCGCGGCGGTAGAGGTTCCTGCGCACGGGCGGCTGGAAGAGGCGGGAGGATTCGTGCACTTTAACGTTGCCCTCGACCTTTATATATTCCCTGCGTTTTTCCGGCTTTTTTTTGGGAGCGGTCCGGACAGTTTGCAGGTCCGGGCTTTTATGGTGGCAGGCTTTTTCGCTTCCGTGGATGTGGGTCGGGGGATTTTTTTCGTCGTCGGACATGGCGTAACTCCTCTTGCTACTACTATAAGAGGAAGCGGCGTTGTTAACAAGCCAATTAAAAGCGGGAAGGGAAGTCTGAAAATTTTTAGCGGAGAAAAACGTTAGCCGACGACGGCGTCCACGCCGCGATGGGCTTTGCCTTCGACCCGCACCACCACGCGGTTGGGAATGCAGGCGATGAGGCGGTCGGCGTATTGAATGTAGCCGGACTTGACGCAGACCTTGCCATTACAGGGCGAGCGGAGGATTCGGGCGCGGCCCTGGTTGATAGCGACGTCCGTGACTCCCAGGGTTCCATGGACATGGATCAGCCTGTCTTGATACAGTGGCAGGCGTTTTACTTCCTGCCGGTTCACCTCAATGATCACCCAGTCGCCGGGCCGGGATTGGGTTCCCATCTCGAGATACAGCCAGGCATTGAACAGGACCAGCGCGACGATGAGAAAATAATCCGCGGCGGTCGTTCGGGTTTTTATTTTTGGAAGACTCATGGATTTATTTTAGCACAAGCCCAGGCAAGTGCCTGGAGGCAATAGGCGTGAATCATACGGGAAGTCGACAAGCAAGGGTGCGCTTGCATCTCAAACTTTTCTTCCGGGCATTGCCCGGTCGCCGGTTAAAGGATATTGGTCAAATCCATTCCGTCGCCCCAGACGTCGAACAGGGCTTGTTTGAGTTTTTGATGTTCCGGTTTTTCGAGTTTGGGATCCTGTTCGATCAGGGTCTGAACTTCGTTGCGCGCGGTTTCTATCTCCCGCACGTCGCGGACCAGGTTGGCGACGCGCAGGCTAGGCAGGCCGGACTGGCGCGCGCCCATGACGTCGCCGGGTCCGCGAATCTCCAAATCTTTTTCGGCAATGACGAATCCGTCGGACGACTTGACCATGGTCTCGAGCCGGGCCTTGCCTTCCTCGGTGACGGGCGGGTAGGCGACGAGCAGGCAGTGGGAGGCGTGTCCGCCTCGTCCCACACGGCCGCGGAGCTGATGCAACTGCGCCAGGCCAAAGCGCTCGGCGTGTTCCACGATCATGATCGTCGCGTTGGGCACGTCGACGCCGACTTCTATGACGGTGGTCGCCACCAGGATATCGATCTTTCCGGCTTTGAAATTTGCCATCAATTCCTGGCGATCTTCTTTTTTCAGCTTACCGTGGATAATTTCCACGCGGCGTTCGGGAAACAGGTCGTGCTGAAGCTGTTGGTGAATTTCCTGAACGGTCTTTAAATCTACCAGGGCCGACTCCTCAATGAGCGGCGCGACGACGTAGGCCTGCCTTCCGGCCTCCAACTCCCCGCGCAGGAATTGATAGGCCTGGTCCCTGCGGTTTTGGAAAAATAATTTCGTGACAATTTCTTTTCGTCCCGGCGGCATTTCGTCGAGAACCGAAACGTCCATGTTGCCGTACAGGACCATGGCCAGCGAGCGGGGTATAGGGGTAGCGGTCATCACCAGGACATGCGGCGAGGGGCCTTTTTTGCCGAAGGTTTCCCGTTGCCGGACGCCAAAGCGGTGTTGTTCGTCGATCACCGCGACGGCCAGGTTTTTAAAGCGGACGTCTTTTTGGAAGAGGGCGTGGGTGCCCACCACGATTTGAATTTCTCCAGCTTCGACGTTTTCCAGAATAATTTTTCTATCCTTGGGGCGCAGGGTTCCCGTCGCCAGCGCCAGGTTCACGCCGATCTCCTGGCAAAAAGGATGCAGGTTGAGGTAATGCTGTTCGGCCAGAAGTTCCGTGGGAGCCATCAAGGCGCCCTGGAATCCGTTGTCGACGGCAGTGAGTAAGGCGACCATGGCGATCAGGGTTTTGCCGCTTCCCACGTCGCCGTGCAGAAGGCGGTTCATGGGACGCGCGCTTTCCAGATCGGACATGATGCTTGTCAGAACGCGTTTCTGCGCGCCGGTCAAATCGAAGCTCAACAACCGGACGAATTTGCGAATAGTTTCTCCGCGGGTTTTCAAGGGAACCCCGTCCGAGCTTTCTCCCGCCAGGCGTTTTTTGAAAGCCAGTCCCAGCAGGATCAAAAACAATTCCTCGAAAATCAGGCGGCGTTGGGCGGGAGTTTTAAAGGCGTCCAGGTCGGCGCCCGAAACGTCGGGATCCGGGAAATGCGCCTGGGCAAACGCTTTGGACCTGTCCATCAGGTCGTTGCGTCGCCGAAGGTCTTCGGGGAAAAACTCCTCGGTCGCCGGGGCGAAATTGTCCACCACCTGCTTCATGATTTTCCGAAGGGTTTTTAAATGCAAGCCTTCGGTGATGCTGTAGATGGGAACCACCCGTCCGGTTTCCAGAGAATCGGAATCCTCGCCGGAAAGAGTATCGACCACTGGATGGATGATCTCCAGGCCCGCGAAGGCGCTGCGCCCGTGGGTCGGTTTGCCGGACACAACCACTTTCTGGCCGACGGCGTATTTTTGTTCCATGTACTTAGAATTGAACTTGTACCACTTGGCTTGAACGGTTCCCGTTGGGTCTTCTATCAGGACTTCATAAATTTTTCTTCTCCGGCCAAGGGGGGTCGCTCCGGAATGAATGATCTCTCCTTGAAAAGTGGAAACTTCATCCGGAGTCAATTCAGAGATATTGACGACGCGGCTTCTGTCTTCATATCGATGCGGTAAAAAGTACAGACAGTCTTCTATGGTTTCCAGATTCATTTTTCGAAAAAGCTGAAACCGTTTGGGTCCTACGCCTTTGACAAACTGGATTGAATCTTTAAGGGATGATTTTTTCATGGCTGGGGAATCTGGACCTGACGCAAGGCGGAGGTTGGGTTCATTTTTTGAATGCGGGTCGTTCTTTTCCTGATACTCATAAAAAGGAAACGCGACAAGAGTATCTTAATCGGGAACTCTTGGAAGATAAAACATAATTGACAAGGAGTTGAGGAGAGCAGTATCCTTATGCTGGGTTAGTTTTTCAATTCAACGGGTGTATTGATTTCCCCTTTTATAACAGGGGTGTTCCCGCGTAAGAATTTTTAAAAGTTACCGCAATGCTCGCTCTTAAAGACATCACAAACGCCGTATTGGCTTATCATCCGAAAGCGGATATCGACGTGATTCTTGACGCCTACCTGTTTTCCGCCAAGGCCCATCGCGGGCAGAGCCGCGATTCCGGCGAGGCGTACTTTTCGCATCCGGTCCATGTGGCCTACAATCTTACCAAATTGCGAATGGATGAAAACGCGATCGCCGCAGGTTTATTGCACGATACGATCGAGGATACCCTGGCGACTCCCGAAGAAATAAGAAGTATGTTTGGCGACGAAGTATACCAACTGGTGGAGGGCGTTACAAAGATCGGCCAGGTGGAATTTGCCAGCCAGGAAGAAAAACAGGCGGAAAATTACCGGAAAATGATTTTAGCCATGTCTGAGGACATCCGCGTCGTTTATATAAAATTGGCCGACCGGGCGCACAACCTGGAAACCCTGGGTTCCCTTTCGGACAGCAGGAAGAAGCGAATCGCCCGGGAAACTTTGGATATTTACGCGCCTTTGGCAAATCGATTGGGCATCGGTTGGTTGAAAGCGGACCTGGAAAATAATTCCTTTAAATACCTGGCTCCCAAGGAATACGAAGAAATTGGCAACCAGGTGCGGCAAGGGGAAGATCAACGCAATAAATATGTCGAGGAAGTCTGCCAGGTTCTCATGAGGGAATTAGAGGAGGCGGAGATTCCCGGTACAGTGATCGGCAGGCCCAAGCATTATTACAGCATCTATAAGAAGATGCGCGATCAGGACATCCAGTTTGAAGACGTTTATGATTTAAGCGGCGTGCGGATCATCACGGACTCCTTAAAAAACTGTTACGCGCTTTTGGGGATGATGCACGCCCTGTGGAAACCGATTCCCGGAAAATTTAAAGACTACATCGCCATGCCCAAGCCCAACATGTATCAATCCTTGCACACGTCGGTGGTCGATTCGGAGGGCCAGCGGCTGGAGATCCAGATTCGCACCGAGGAGATGCATCGCGTCGCGGAGGACGGCATTGCCGCACATTGGCATTATAAGGAAGAAGGGAAAAGCGGTACGAAAAAACTGCAAAAATCCCTGCCCTGGGTGGGCAAGCTTCTGGAAAGCCAAAAGGAAATAAAAAATCCCAAGGAGTTTTTGAATACGTTTAAAGTCGACCTGTTTCCGCAAGAGGTTTATGTTTTCACTCCGGAGGGAGAGGTGGTCGCCCTGCCCGTCGGCGCCAGCCCCGTGGACTTCGCCTACCAGGTGCACACCGATATCGGGAGCCATTGTCTCGCTTCCAAGGTCAATGGAAAGATCGTCCCGCTTCGTTACAAGTTGAAAAATGGAGACCATGTAAGCATCCTCACTTCCAAGCAAAAAACCCCCAGCCGGGACTGGTTGTCGTTTGTTAAAACCTCCAAGGCGAGAAACAAGATCTCCGGGTTTTTGAACAAGGCGGAGCGGGAAAAAAGTTTAAGGCTGGGACGGGAACTTCTGGAAAAGGAAATTAAAAAACTGGGTTCCAAACCGGCGGCGGTTTTCAAAGCTCCAGCGATCGAGGAGGTCGTCTCCACGTGCGGATGCAACTCTCTGGACGCCTTGTTTCTCGGGATCGGGTACGGAAAAATTTCTGCGCATCATGTGGCGGAAAAACTCCTGCCCAAGGAGGCGTTGGAAAAACTCAAGCAATCGGAGGACGTCCGCGTCAAGGTGAAGCAAAAAACGCCGCCGCCGGCGCGAGGCACGGCCATCAAGGTTAAAAACTTCGACGACGAAATTTTAATTCGAATGGGAAAATGTTGCAATCCGGTTCCAGGCGATGAAATCGTCGGGTACATCACGCGCGGTCGAGGGGTATCCGTTCACCATGTGGATTGCAAAAGCGTGGTCGGACTCGCAACGGAAGCCGAACGCAGGGTGGAGGTGGTGTGGGACCAAATAGAGAAATTGCGATATTCCTGTCAAATTTCGATTGTGACGGAGGACCGGGCCGGCCTGCTGGCGAGCATCAGCGGAGTTCTTGCGAACAACGACGTCAACATCAGCCGCGCCAACGTCCACCAAGGCGGCAACAACCGGGCTTATTTCGATCTGGATATCGACATCCAGAACCTCGATCATCTACAGCGAACGTTTGAAAAAATACGGCAGGTGGAGGGGGTGATTCATGTGGAACGGGTTTGGGAGAGTCAGAAGAAAGGTCAGAAACCCCGGACGCCGTCCCCGTCGGCTAAAAACGCCGGGTCCATAGAAGATCAGAAAACGGCCCTTCATTAAGGGGGACCTTTAAAAAATTTTCACCCTCGCGAGCGGCCTTTATGAAATAAAGGCCGTCGAGTTGTCTTGGGGAGAAAATGCTGAACGATGAGAAGTCCGCCTAAATTATTTTCTGAACCTTTCCGGCTTTCATGCATCGGGTGCAAACCTTCATGGTCCTCGCCGCGCCCTTGAAGACCACGCGCATTTTATGAATATTGGGATTCCATCGCCTCCGGGTGGTATTTTTGGCGTGGCTCACATTATTCCCAAACATGGGACCCTTGTCGCAAACATCGCATCTTTTCGACATACAACGCTCCGTAATTTTTCTAAAAATTTCAAAACGGGAATACTATCACAGTCGCCAGCAATGGAGCAAGGTTTAACTTTTGGGATTTTGGCGTCGAGACTGCGTCGGCGCCTTTTTTAACGCGCCGCCGGGAAGGCGGGGTTATGCGCCGGAGATGATATCTTTGAGGATAGCTTCGGCCAGGTCGTTTCTGTCTACATGAAAATTACCGTCGGCAATTTCCTTTTTAATGCGGTTGACCTTCTCAAATCGAATTTCCGGGGCGTTTTTGGCCGCTTCGGAAGCGCTTTGAATGGTTTTGGCTTTCGAGGAAAAGGCGGTTTGATCGGAACTCCCAGGCGCTTGTCCGGCTCCTTCGACCCCGCTGTCAGAATTTTTGGCAGGGGCCTTGACCTTGGAGTTTTCCTGAACAATCTTGTTTTTTATTCTTAATTCATTTCCGGGGATTTCCATGGCCGCTTCCAGTCTATTGAATTTTTATTCTTTAGAATCTTTCCTGTCGGCGTTCGGCGCGCTAAAATCTAGTTTCACCTATCCGACTTCTGTTGGGGTTATCGGACGGAATGGGTCGAAACTTAAGAAAAAATTTACAAAATATCGACTGAAAAAAATAATCCAACTTCCTCCAAAATATATATAAAATAACTGTTTGTCAAGGTTTCCACAGGCTTGACCCCCTTTTGCCCGGAGCCGGGAGCTGTTGGAGGGGCGGGTTCCCCGATGTTATCTTTTGTCCGTTCAATTACAACTTCAGATTATTATGGGCGATTATAAAAACCCTGTTCCCACCGTGGACGTCGTCATTGAAATCGAGGGCGCAGGCGTCGTCCTGATCGAGCGGTCCAACCCGCCGTTTGGCTGGGCGTTGCCCGGCGGCTATGTCGATTATGGCGAATCGCTGGAGGCCGCCGCCCGGCGGGAGGCGCGCGAGGAAACCTCGCTGGAGGTGGAATTGATCGGACAGTTTCATACCTATTCCGACCCGGAAAGGGACGCTCGCCAGCACAATATTTCCACAGTTTTTGTGGCCCGCGCCGTGGGGAACGGAAACCCCAAAGCGGGATCGGACGCGAAAAACGCCGGGGTTTTTTCCGCAGACGCTTTGCCGGAAAATCTGGCGTTTGATCACGCCCGGATTCTGGACGATTATTTCCGGCTCCGGTATGGGCCAATTCCATGGAAGCCAACGCTTCCTGATTCATCCACACAAGCCGGGGCCTGATTCTTTCGCATGAAAACCATGAAATTCCGCTGGATAGTTTTTCTTTCGTTGTTGATTTGCCTTCATGCTTCCCCGGCGTCTGCGGACGCCAAGGAGTCCCTGGCGTCTTACCAGGAGATCGTTTGGAACTATTTGAAGGAACTGGACGGCTTTGGGCCTCGGTTTCCCGGCGGACCAGGCTACGGAAAAATGCAGGATCTGATCGCAAAGACGGGGGAACAATACGCCGACGAAATTCGCGAACAAAAGTTTGCCGTCGCTAAAGGGGAAAACGACAAACTGATAATGACCAATTTTGAATTGATATTTCGCGGCCAGAGCGAGGGCGCTCCGATAGTGATCGGCGTCCATTACGACACGCGCCCCTATGCGGACAATGAATTCGATCCCAGGGTCCGCAACACTCCCATCCCCGGCGCCAACGACGGGGGATCGGGAACGGCCCTGCTATTGGGATTGGCGCGTTATCTGGATCAACGCCCGCCTGTGCGAACGGTCAAGCTGGTTTTTTTCGACGGCGAGGATTACGGCAAAAAGGATACCGGGCAAATGTTGCTGGGGTCGACGGTCTATACCGCAGAGTTGGAGGAGAAAGGCCCAGGTTCCTGGCCGGCTTTGGTCCTGGTGGTGGACATGATCGGCGATAAAAACCTGGAAATTTATAAGGAAAACAATTCCCAGAAAAGCGCTCCCTGGTTGGTCGACTATATATTCCAGGTGGCGAGGGAGAATAACGTTTCGCAGTTTCGCGAAAAGTTTCGACACAGCATTTACGACGATCACACTCCCTTCCACCGCCTCGGGATTCCCTCCGTTTTACTGATCGATTTTGATTACCCTTACTGGCACCGGTTGAACGACACCCTGGATAAATGTTCGCCGGAAAGTTTGTTCGCGGTGTTTTCGGTGGTGGTGAAAAGCCTGGAAGGGATGGAGACGCTTTTAAAATCCAGGCAGACGGCTCAGGCCAGGCCGGGCGAATGAATGTTGTGGTCGACGATCCTGTATCGGTCGGCGTCTTCGGATTTGAACAGGGCGATGGTCTCCTCGGCGGACGCCCGCGCATATTCCACCTGATAGTTCAAAATGACGTAATGGCCTTTTTCGCCGCGAAACTCCTTCTCCTGAATGCGCCAATCCGTGAGCTGGTTGAACCGAAACTTGCCCAGCTTTTGTTGAACCGTTTTTAACTGTTGGAGCCAGCGGCGCTTGGATTTGTCCTCAAAAAACGAGGGGGCGTAAAGTTGGAGGGCCTTATCGGGCGACCCGTATTTTACGGCGGCGAAATAATTGTCCGTCACGGCGATGGCGTCGGTTTTGGCCAGGGTCGAATCGCAGGCGGATAGACAAAGCGCCAGGGCCAGGAGTATTTGCGGCAGGGGATAAAGGCGTCGGTTTCCCGTGCCGGTCGCCGGACGAAACGGTTTCGGAGCCTGGAAATATTTCATTGCCGTAAGGAACCCTTCGGTAACGCGTCGAGTTTTTGCTGGGCCTCGGAATTGAGGGGGTCGATCTTTAATATCAATTCCAGTTCCTGCCGGGCCGAGGAAGAATCGCTTTCCTTATTATATATTTCGTACAATTTCCAATGCAGGGATAAAAAATCCACGCCGTATTCCATCGCTTCATGGTAGGCGGATTTGGCCTGTTTAAATTCCCCGGTCGCGTAGTAGGCGTTTCCCAGGTTAAAGTAGGGCATCCCAAAACCGGGATCCAGATTCACGGCCTTTTGTAAATAAGGCACGGCCTCGCGGGCTTTGTTGGTTTTGATCAATGTCGCTCCGAGATTTGACAGGGCTTGAATGAAATTCGGGTAAGCGCGGATGGCTCGCTTGAAATATTCCGTCGCCTCGGCCAGTCGACCGCGACGAAACTCATAACCGCCCAGATTCGACAAGGCCTCGGGGAAGTTGGGGCTGAGTTCCAGGGCCTTTTTATATTCCTCAATGGCTTTTTCCAACTGGCCCTGGTCGCGGTATACGGCGGCCAGGTCGTAATGGGCCAGGGCAAAACCCGGATCCAGCGCCAACGATTTTTGCAGATAGTCCTGGGCCTTGTCCGCGTCCCCAAGTCCATAGAGCGCAAAGTTGGCCTTGTAGTAGAACGCCTCTTTGGAATTCCGGTCCTCGGCCTGCAATTGTTTAAAACTGAGAACGCTTTTTTCCTCGAGGAACGGCTTGACGAAGTTGATCGGCAAAGAAAGATTGATCGACTTGCCCTCGACCGTGGCCAGCCCGGTCGCCCGACCCTTTTGATCGACCAGAGGGCCGCCGCTGAAGCCGGGACCCAGAGGAGTGGTCGAATAAATGTAGGAAAAATCCGGGTGGGCCTGGGGATGAATCCCCAAAACAAAACCAAAAGTCTGGAGCAGTCGACCGCGGGTTTCGCCGTTGCGCCGCTCCACGTCCTTGGTCGGAAACCCCAGGGCGCTGGCGTAATCGTATTCCTTGAGCCGGTCGGAATCTCCAAGCGGCAGGGTGGAATACAAATCGCCTTCCAACTTCAATACGGCAAAGTCTTTGAGACGATCGACTTTTTTGACGCCCAGAACCCCAACCCGGGTTCCGTCTTCAAACACCGCGTCCATTGTGTCCGCGTCCACCAGTACGTGATAGTTGGTGATCAGGACGCCGTCCGGTTTGACGATGAAACCGGTTCCCGTTCCAAGGGTTTTCCCCTGGGCGTCTTTGGCGACCAGCAATACAATGGCGCCTTTGTTCACCTCTCCGGCATGAGCCGGGAGAACGCCCAGGGTTAAAAGAAACGCGGTTAAAATTACGGCCAGGAGACGCCGGGATAAATAAGCTTTCACGAAAACTTCCATGTTTAACGGGTTTTTTCCGCCTCCAAAATATTAAAATAGCGGGAGGCTGTGATTGAGGAATTAAAAGATTGGATATTCTGATTCCTTAAGTTTATAAGCTTGGTAAAAGGAATACAACCCAATTCAAATTGGTTGGATTTTACGGGGACCGAAGGGCGGGGGAGATGGCGCAAAAAAAGGGAAGGCCTGTTTGACCTTCCCTTTTAATGGATTTTTATTCTACGTTAACGACGACCGTCGCTGTCAGCGGAGGATTGTAGGGAACATGGTTGCCCTGGGCAAACAGCGTACGGATGATATGCTTGCCTTTGGCTAATTTGATTTCTTTGCAGGAAGAACCGTCGCCCATATGGATATGGTTGGCGTCTTTACCAATGCCCTGGCTAAGATCTTTGGGCAGGTCAACATTGACAAGAATGTGGTGATGGCCTTTGCCGTCGTTGACGCCTTTTTTAGCCGGCTCAACCTCGACGCCCAATACGCCCATGCAAACCTTGACCGGACTGGAAACAGTGGCTCCATTTGCAGGCTGTACGATGGTCACCGCGTTGCCGCCGGCAAAAGCGGTAGACAGGGAAAGACTAAAAACCGACGCCAACGTAACCAGGAACAGAATAAAAACTTTCTTCATTACCAAACCTCCGCATTATTAATGTTAAAAAAAAGATTATAAAATACCCAATCCTAAAGTTCACTTTTTCGTAACGAGGGAAACCGTGATTTGTGAGGATTGGGGGAAAAGCCAAAATAATTGGATTCTCAATTTTACATTCTACAGCTTATTAGATTCGCGCCGCAAGGATTTGGTTTTAAGAAAATTCTGGGAAAATAGCGAATTTCATAAATTTTTTCAGACCTTTTACCAGAAATGCAGGGATAAATGGGATCCGGAAACTTAAAACACGGGGTTCAGATTTGGACTCAGCTCATTGCCGATCCGGTCGCCTGCGTCGACTTCTCGCCCCGGAAAAATCGCGTGGCAATTGGCTTTGCGGACGGTCGCGTGCAAATGCTGGACGGCTTGGGGAATCTGCTTTGGGAAGCCCAGGCCGGGAACGGTTGCATCAACGATTTAAAAATTGTCGACTCCCAACAATGCCTGGCCGTTTTGACGGACGATGGAAGATTAAAAAAATTTAATTTTTCCGGCGCCCTGAAATGGGAGAAAAAGTTCGATTCCAAGTGGACCGGACTGGAAGCCAAGTCCAACGGCTTTTTCTTATGGCACTGGAATTCCCCCGTCCTCGCGCTGAACGCGTCCGGGAAAAAGTTACGAGAAATCTCCCTTCCGCTCCCCTTGAGAAAACTAAAATTCCTGCCGAAATACGGCGGTTTTTTCGTCGTCCACAGTTCTCTCTCCGTGGGCGTTTACAATTCCCAGGGCGTCAACCAGTGGCTCACAAACCATCCGGTTCCGATTCAGCTTTCAAAGGACGTCAACTCGGACGTAGACGTCGGCGACTACGGAAGGACCCTGGCCGTTTGCGGGTTTGAGAAAGGCGCTTATGTCTACGACGGCCGGGCGGCCACGCTGAAAAATATGGAATTGGAAAATCCCATGAGCCATCTGGCGGTGAGCCGCGACGGCAAGCGCCTTCTTTTTACGGACAGCCTGTCCGGCGCATACCTGGTTTCGCGCGACGTGCGGATTCTCTGGCAAGGCTCCCTGGAAGCTCCGCCTTTGCTGTGCAAATTAAATCACGACGGAACCCAGGCCCTGTTTTACGACGAGAGGGGGGCGCTTTCCTGTTTCCGTTTTTTCGAGGGAGACGAGGACCGCAACCAGTTTTTCGATTTGGGAAACCGCCGGGACGCGGTTTCAAAGCAGGCGATTTGGAAAAAGGAGATCGGTAACAAACACCGTCCCCCCGGGGGATTGTTGAAAATATCCTCCGACGGTCGCTGGTTTCTCTACGGGTGCGATAAGGATTTTTACATCATAGATTCCCAGGGCAACCTGATTTGGGAGAAAAGTTTTCTCAACAGGTTTCGCCAGTCCTGGTTAATAAATAACGGCAATACGGTTGTGCTTGCCAACGACAATATTGTTTATTTGTATGACTTGAAATCGGGGATTGAAAAGCGGTTCACATTTTTCAAAATGGGTTTGAGGGAAATCGCCCTGCATCCGATGGGAGACAAATTTCTGACCCATTGCCGCGACGGAATTTTATCGCTTCACACCGCCGGGGGGGAAACGATTTGGAAGCGTTCCATCAAGCAGAAAATTAGTAAAATACGAATCGGCTTGGGATCAAAAGCCGTTTTAAACGGGGTGGGTCGTACGCTTTATCTTTTGGGCCTGGAAGATTTTCGGACGCAGAAAGTGACTTTGGACGACTCGTTTTCCCAGATTTGTCTGGACCCTTCGGGATTGTATGTGGGAAGCGAGGACGGTCAGTGTTACGCTCTGGACCTGGAAGGAAATATAAAATGGAAGCGTTCCGTAGGGCAAAAAATACTGTCGATTGCCTGCCTGAACCAAAAAGCCGTATTTGTGGGGCGGGAGAAGCGCGCTTTTCTGTTTGACTCCGCCGGAAACCCTATGGGTGAAGGCCCGTTACAAAGCTCCCATTCCGTTTTGAACGATTGCTCTGAAGACGTCCTCGAAATTGTTCCTCAACGGAGGGCCGTTTCCTGTTATAAACTATTCGAGGAACAGCCGCTCTGGACCGCGGCTTTTCCGGCGGGGGTGGACCTGTCCGACGTGTGCGAATCGGGAAACCGCATGGCGGTCCTGGACGCCTCGCATTTTTATTTTTTTGATCTGGTTCCCGACGCGGAAAGAATCCAGGACCGCGCGTCTTTCCTGGAATTATAAAACCCGAGCCGGGCCACGCCCATGGATATGGAAAAAGTTAAAAAGCAAATTTCACTGAGCATCCGCGCCCGGTATTCCATCCTCTATCTGCTGACCTGGGAAGAAAACCGGGCCGAAAATCTCATTCAGGAGGTTGCGCAAGGCCTGAACAAACAGGTCTATTCCTGGACCATTTCCGAAGGATTGCATCCCGCGCCGGCGGGTAGTTCCAGTTTTCACAAACCGGAAGAAGTTTTGAGGTTCATCGGCTCCTGTAATGAAAAAGCCATTTTTGTACTCAAGGATTTTCATCCATTTCTGGAAAAAGAACTCGTGGTTCGCCTGCTGAGAGACCTTTCGGGAACCCTTCGCCGCAGTTTCAAAACCATCATTCTGCTTTCTCCGGAGTTGACCATTCCCAAGGAATTGGAGAAAGACGTTTCTGTTTTCGACCTTCCGTTTCCCGACTCACGGGAGCTGGAAGACACGTTGCACAAGCTCCTGGCTCCCTACAAGCAGTCCAAGGACGTCCAGGTGGACCTGAGCGCGGAGCTGACGGAGAAGGTGGTCCGGGCCACGCTGGGCCTCACCAAAAACGAGGCGGAAAACGTTTACGCCAAGGCCTTGTTGAGCAGCCGGCGCTTTTCTGAAGACGATCTACCCGACATCATCGAGGAAAAAAAACAATTGATCCGCAAATCCGGTCTGTTGGAATTTATCGGGTTTTCGGCCCACATGAATAACGTCGGCGGACTGGAAGAATTAAAGCGCTGGCTCCAGCGCCGCTCCACGGCGTTCACGGATAAGGCCCGCCAGTACGGGCTTCCCCAGCCGAAGGGATTGTTGATGGTGGGCGTACAGGGTTGCGGGAAAAGCCTTTCCGCCAAGGCGATTGCGGCGGAATGGAACCTCCCGCTTTTGCGGTTGGACGTCGGCCAGATTTTTGATTCCTTCATCGGCAACTCGGAAGCCAATATGCGAAAAGCCATCGCCCTGGCCGAGGCCATGAGTCCCGCCATTTTGTGGCTGGACGAAATCGAAAAAGGATTTTCCGGAACCATGGGATCGGGCGGCAACGATTCCGGGGTGACGGCCCGCGTGTTTGGCACCTTCCTCACCTGGATGCAGGAAAAAAGGAATCCGGTTTTTGTGATCGCCACGGCCAACAACATCGAGCAGTTGCCTCCCGAACTTTTACGCAAGGGGCGCTTTGACGAAATATTTTTTATCGATCTGCCGGGCCTGGAAGAGCGCAAACATATTTTCAAAATCCATATTCAGTTGAAAAAGCGGGATCCGGAAAAGTTTGATATTACCGGTTTGGCGGAAGCGGCGAATAATTTCAGCGGAGCGGAAATCGAGGAGGCGGTGGTTTCTTCCATGTATCGGGGATTCTCCGAAAACCGCGAGTTCAACTCCGACGACATTTTAATTTCCATTAAAGAGACGGTTCCCCTGGCCGTGACGGCCCGCGAAAGGATTGATGAGTTGAGGGAGTGGGCCAAGCAAAGAGCGCGTCCCGCCTCGCCGCCGGGCAACGCCCGGTAGCCAGCGTACCGCTGGACCTAATAGTTGGCGAATGGAAAATTGTCTTGATCTGGACTTCAACTCGCCGATCTTTCGTTTTTCCTCAATTGCATTCGAGTCGCAAACTCACCGCAACCTGTAGCTTCCCTTAAACGTTACACTATCTGCCTCCGGGGGCTTCCCCGGCTGGCGTTAATCCCGGTTTCCCTGCAAAAGGAAAAAATGTATACTGGTCCCACGCAAAACTAGATATTCTGTCCGCGCCCTTTTGCCTTACCGGGCCGGCGGCGGATTTTAATACGTAAACGAATCAGGAGGTTTTAATGGCGGACGATTTACCCATTACGGGAGAGTGCAGGTTTCTTCATACCTGCGAGATGTGCGAATACAATAATGAGAGCGATTGCAAGGCCGATCAGAACGAGCACAATCGTTGGTTGGTCAACAAGCGCATGGACGATATCAAGTACAAAATCATCGTCGGAAGCAACAAGGGCGGCGTGGGTAAAAGCACGGTGACCACCAACCTGGCTGTCGCGCTTGCGGAGCAGGGCTATAAGGTCGGCTTGGCCGACGCTGATTTGCACGGTCCCAACGTTCCCAAACTGGTGAACGCGGAAAATGTTCGCTTGAGGTCCGAAGAGGACGGGATCATTCCCTTTGAAACCAAAAACGGTATGAAGGTCGCGTCGCTGGGGTTTCTGATCGAGGATCCCAACATGCACATCGCCTGGCGCGACGCAGTCAAGTACGATTTTATTATCGAACTGTTGGGCAACATCAATTGGGGACCCCTGGATTATCTATTGTTTGACCTGCCGCCCGGCACCGGGAACGAACAGATCACCATCATCGATTTTATCGGCGACGTGGACGGCGCCGTGATCGTGACCACCCCCCAGGAACTGGCCTTGCTGGACGCCAGGAAAATGATTTCCTTTGCCCGCGACAGCAACGTTCCCATTGTTGGCGTCATCGAAAACATGGCGGCGCTCGAGTGCCCGCACTGTTCCAAGGAGATCGACGTTTTCCGGACGGGAGGCGGGAAAAAGCTTGCCGAGGAGCTGGCCCTGCCGTATTTGGGAAGCATTCCGCTCGACGGGGAAATTGCCGTTCGCTCCGACGAGGGGGAGCCGGTGGTCTTGTCGCGGCCTGATTCCAAGGCGGCAAAGGCCTTTTTAGCGTTGGCGGACAATCTGAACAAATTTCTGAATCCCCAGGAAACCCTGAAGTCGGGTTGACCTTCCCAGAAAAATTTCGTTTAAATATCGCGCCGGGTAAAACCAGATTTATTTTAAAATCAGTTTTGCCTGGCGCGAGCCAGGCAAGCGCCTGGAGGCCGGCGTACCGCCGGTGGTAATGGTTGACGAATGCGCAGTTTTCCTCAACGTGGATTCTAACTGCCGAACTTTCGTTATTGGATTCTACTAGTCCCGAAGCCTCGCCGCGTTAGCTGTCAGCCTTTCCCAGGTCTCAATAATCCCGTTGCGAACGGCCTTCTTAATAAGAGATAATGGAGTTTAACGATAGGAAACCGATTGCCCGCCGAGGCGCCGAGGATGTTTCATCCTTGGATTCCGCGTTTCTGAAGTCGTAAATCAAACTATGTTTAAATATAAAAATCTGGTTTTTATAGCGGTCTTTTTCTTCCTGCTCCCGGTTTCCATTTCCGCTTGGGCGGAAGCTCCGAAAAACGCGTTTTCCAATAATCCCGTCGTGGCGGAAGTGGACGGCCAGCCCATCATGCTGGACGACCTTAAAAACGCTAAAATTCAGGATACCCTCGTCAACCTTCACCAGTTGCAAAAGGGTCTTTTGAAGCAAAAGGTTCTGCAAATTCTTAGGAAGAAGCATCCTGAAATGAAAAAGGAAAATATTCCCCAGGCCACTCGTAAAGATGTAGAAAATTTTTATCACAAAACTCCGGGGATCAAGGAGATCGGGACGTTTGAGGAAATGGAAAGCGAAATTCGACAGTTTCTGGAGGCCACCCTGAAAGATTCTTATTACGAATCTCAGTATGAGACCGCGTTGCAAAAAGGATGGGTGAAGGATTATTTCGAGGCGCCCAACGATTTTACCGTTGTGGCGAGCCTGGGAACCGCCGCCCTGTGGTTTAGCGAAGACGCCGCCAAATCGCGTCCAATAATCGTTCTGGAGTATTCGGATTTTCAATGTCCCTTTTGCAAACGGGTCCAGGGCACGATAAAAAAACTTCGACAGCGCTATGCGAGCCAGGTTCAATTTGGTTACCGGCATTTCCCCTTGCCCTTTCATAAGGAGGCGACCCAGTTGGCCGAGGCGACCGAGTGCGCCAGGGAACAGGGCCGGTTTTGGGAGATGCAAGCCGTTATTTACGAAAACGCTCCGCAAACCATTACCCGCGACGCCATTTTTGATTACGCTCGTCAAGCCGGGGTCCGGGACGCCGAGACGTTTGAGGCTTGCTCGAT
This sequence comes from Nitrospinaceae bacterium, assembly GCA_029261575.1. Taxonomy (GTDB): domain Bacteria; phylum Nitrospinota; class Nitrospinia; order Nitrospinales; family JACRGP01; genus JAJDBB01. The sequence goes on from JAJDBD010000190.1 coordinate 23,142, forward strand.
TAGCGGAAAGTATAAGGCCAGGGTGAACCGGGACGTGGCGGTCGGCGTCCGGTTGGGAATTGTGGGAACGCCGACTTTTGTTGTCGGACTTTATAATCCCGACAAAAAAACTCTGGCCGGGGAAATGTTTTCCGGAGCCGTTTCTGAAAATGATTTTATCCAAAAAATTGAAAAGTACCTCGCCTTGTCGGAGCAAACCGGCCCACTGTCCAGTTTGGCAAAAACCCCCTGAAAAAATTATGGACGGCGCCAATCCTCAAGCGTTGAGCTGTAAATCGCGCCGTTTAAAAATTATTTTTTTCGCGGCGTTGTTTTATTGTTTCTCCGGTCTCTCCGGTCTCTCCGGCGCCGAACCGGCCGAACGTTATGCTCCGTTTCAAAAGTTTCTGGACGCGAAGCAAGAGGATTTTCGGCTTTCCATCTCCGCCGCCGCGGAACCTGCGGCCCTGAAGCCGGGCGCGGAATTCACCCTTCATTTGCGCGCTGTCATCGCCGAGGGGTGGCACATTTATTCCATGTATCTGGAAAACCATGACGCTCCGCTTTCCACCCGGATTCGCCTGGAGCGAGGCGCGTTTTCCCAACGGGGAAAGTGGAAAGAATCCCTCCCCGGGGTTTTGAAAGACGACGCCATTCAAAAGGTCGTCAAGAGCCATGTCGGCGGCGCCGAATTTTCTCTCACCCTGTACGCGCCGAAAAACCTTAAAGCGGGAGACTACCCGCTAAAAGGAGTTTTGATTTACCGGGCGTGCGATAATAAAGTATGCACGGCGCCCAGGGAAACGGGATTCAGCGCGTGGGTCCGGGTGACTGGGGAAAGTTGAGCGCGCCGACGTCTCTTCCCTGAATACGGCGTCTTTCCGACGAGTTGGTTTTTATGCAAATCATCACGACACATTTAAGCGCGGACTTTGATTGCCTGGCTTCCATGGTGGCTGCGGGAAAGCTTTACCCGGAGGCGAAGATGGTTTTTTCCGGGTCCATTGAACCTTGCGCGCAAAAATACCTCGAACGTTTCAATTTCCCCTTTCCTTTTCACAACGTAAAGGAAATCGATCTGGACAAGGTCGATCTGCTGGTGGTGGTCGATACGCAAGACCCAGGGCGCATCGGCCCGTTCCAGGCGATTTTGGGCAAGCCGGGTCTGGAGGTTCATGTTTACGATCATCACCTGGACGTCTCCCAAAAAATTTCCACCCAAAAGTCGATCGTAAAAAAACGCGGCGCCGCGACGACGGTTTTATTTGAAATATTGCGCGACCAGGAAAAGAAACTCAGCGGCGAAGAAAGCTCCCTTCTCCTGATGGGGATTTTTCAGGACACGCATTCGCTGACTTCTCTGTCCACGACTCCGGAAGATTTTGAAGCCACGGCGCAGTTGATGCGACTGGGAGGCGACTTGATCCTGGCGGCGGAATTTGTTCAACCTCGATTGAATAGCGACCAGGTCGCCGTGATGAACGATCTCATTCGCGATTTGGAAGTGGTGAATATTGCCGGAGTGGACGTCGCCCTGGCTTCCGCCACGGTGGACAATTACGTGGGAGAGCTTTCGGTCGCGGTTTCAAAAATTCTGGAAATGGAAAACCTTGTGGCGCTGTTCGCTCTCATTCGGTTGGAATCCCGGGTTTATTTGATCGGCAGAAGCCGGTCGGAATCGGTGGACGTTGGCAAGGTCGTGCAGGAGTTTGGCGGAGGCGGTCATTCCGTTGCCGCCTCGGCGTGCGTCAAGGACCTTTCCCTCGTGCAGGTTCGGGAAAGGCTGGTTGCGTTGTTGGGGGATTTTGTCAAACCGCCGACGACGATCGCCGATATCATGCACGCTCCGGTGATCAGCGTTTCGACGGACGATACCGTCCTCCATGTTGAAAAAACGTTGACGCGATACAATCTGAATACCCTCCCGGTGGTATCCGGAAAACGCGTGGAAGGATTGATCACCCGGCAAATTGTGGAAAAAGCGATTCACCACAAACTGGGCAAGGAACCCGTTGAGGAAATCATGATCCGCGAATTTTCCGTCGCCAAACCGGATTTTCTTTTTAGCCGAATTGTGCCCGCAGTCATCGAGGACAAACAGAAGGTCGTTCCCGTTGTGGATCCGGATACCGGAGAGTTGCAAGGGATTGTCAGCCGGGGCGATCTGTTGCGGTTGTTTCATTCGGGGGAAGTCTCCGGTTCAGATTGGGACCGGGGTTTTTTGGGAAAGAGCCGAAGCGTTCCAATAAAAAACGTTAAAGGCTTGATGAGGCAGCGTCTTCCTAAAAGAATCGTCCTCCTGCTCGGTCAGATGATTGAAACGGCGGATCGCATGGGTGTGTCCATTTACGCCGTGGGCGGATTCGTGCGCGATCTGCTTCTGCGCAGGGAAAATCTGGACCTGGACGTGGTCGTTGAGGGAGACGGTATTTTGTTCGCCAACGAGTTGGGAAAACTGTTGAAGGGGAAGGTCCGGTCCCATTCCAAGTTCCGGACGTCGGTGGTGATTCTTGACGACGGATTGAAAATAGACGTCGCCACGGCGCGGCTGGAATATTATTCCAAGCCCGCCGCGTTGCCCACCGTGGTCATGAGTTCCATAAAATCCGATTTGTTTCGCCGGGACTTCTCCATCAACAGCATGGCGGTGCAACTCAACGGAAAAACCCCCTACGCCCTCGTGGACTTTTTTAACGGGCGTCGCGACTTGAAGGAAAAGCGCCTCCGGGTTCTGCACAATTTGAGCTTCGTCGAAGATCCTTCCCGCGCCTTTCGGGCCGTTCGCTTTGAGCAACGGTTTGGGTTTGCTCTGGGAAAGCAGACGGAGGCTTTCATGAAACAGGCGATCAACAAGCGCCTGATGGACAAGCTGAGCGGAACGCGTTTGTTCAATGAATTGCGCTTGCTGTTGGACGATGGGGAGGCGATGAAATGCCTGCGCCGACTGCGCGAGCTTGATTTGTTGAAGTTCATCCACCCTGCGGTCGCAAAGCGTCCGGACGACTTCGAAGTCCTGGAGCGCATCGACGAGGCGCTTTCATGGGCGGGAATTTCTCCTTTTCCTAAAAACCCGGACTTGCCGTACCTTTATCTTTTAGGGCTATTGTTTCCCCTCCAGGAAAAGGAGTTTGACGCCGCCGTTCAACGCCTGCAAATGCCCGGAAAAATGCGCAAAAATCTGGAATCCGATTTTCGTTGTTGCGGCGAGGCGAAAAGGAGATTGATTGGAGACCGGCCAAAGGAACCCAGCGAGGTGAATGAAATTTTTTCCAGCCTCACTCCGGAAGGGATTCTGTTCCTGCTTGCGGAAACCAACGCCGCCGAAATAAAAAAATACGCTTTGTTGTATTTTTCCCAATATTATTCTTGCGAGCCGTTGGCCTTGACCGGGAAAGACCTGATCGATCTGGGGCTTACGCCGGGTCCGGTTTTCAGACGGGTGTTCAAGCGGCTCCGCGACGACCGGCTGAACGGGAAGATCAAAACGCGAGGAGACGAAGTGGCGACGGTCAAAAGCCAGTTTCTTGACGGTGGTTGATGGGGGTCGGCGGGTTTTTAAAGGGAACGATGTGATATAATTCTATTTTCCCCCTGGACTTGGACAAGGTTTTAACCGCCGCCGAGTCTTTAAATAAACGTTAAAATTCGGACGATATTCCATGGCAAGCGTAGATTATCTGGTCAATCAATTTTTAAGCGAGGATAAAAGAAGCCTGGATTTGAGCAATCAAAATATTGGCGACAAGGGAGCGGGACGTCTTGCCGGAATGAAGAGCCTGCGCAAGGTGCGTCGGCTGAGCCTGCCCAATAATAATTTGAGCGACGAAGGCGTCAAGGCTTTAGCCGCGTCGGAGTTTTTCACGAATGTTCGCGATTTGGATTTGTACGGCAACGTCGTGGGCGACGACGGGGTGAAGGCCATCGTTGAGTCGCCGAATTTTATCAAGCTGAAAAAATTGAATTTGTATGGAAACCTGATCGAGGACGAAGGGGCCGTGGCGATTGCCGAAGCGGAGCATCTATCCAAACTCACGCATGTTTATCTCAACGCGAATCGAATCAGGAAAGAGGGCGTCGAGGCTTTGAAAAACGCCAGATCCCGAACCCGCCTGTGCCACTTGCACGTCGACGAAATCGAAGAGTATATTTACGAAGATTATGGCGAAGGCGACGATGATTGACTCCCCGTGCGTCGAGGGATCGACTGTTCCCCAAAGGGAGCGACTCCCGCTTAAAAAATATTTTGCTTCGACCTTCGCGATCGTTCTGTTGGGGTCGGCTCTGGTTTCCCCCGCGTGGGCGCAGTTTTTCGAGCAGGAAATCGATCTGGATAAATTGTTTTCCGAAGGGACGTCCAACCGGGGCAAAACCCTTGTGCTGGCGGGAAAAAAAATCGGCGACCAGGGCGTGAAAGTTTTGGCTTCTCACGAGGTTTTGAAAAACGTCGTCAAACTGGATTTGAGATACAATGAAATCACCGCCCAGGGCGCCCAATACCTGGTGGAATCTCCCCACGCGGGAAAGCTTCAGTCTCTGGAACTCCGGCACAACGATTTGAGCGACGGGGGAGCCGAGGCGATCGCCAACTCAAAAAACTTTCCTTCCCTTGCCAAACTTATGCTGGGCTGGAACGAGATCCACGATCCGGGCGGGATGGCTATCGCCAACTCCGGGGAGTTGATCAAAAAACTCAAGAAGCTGGATTTGCGGGGCAATTTTTTGGCGGACGCCACAAAAAAGGCCCTGAAGAAATCTTTTCCCCACATCAAAACCCTGAGTCAGCTTTAGGCCGACGTCTCGTTCCCCTTTGGCCTTGGGAGCAAACGGCTATAAAATTGATAGCCCGGTTTCTTCGTCCAGGAAGAAATTTTCGTTATTGGGGCCCTTGTAGCTGATATCCTTCACCTCGAACATCTGCTTTCTTTTTACGTCGGCCTCCGCCACGCGGTAGCGACCGTTGTCGTTTCTCTGCACTAATAAATGTTCGTTGTTATTGTTTGAAACGATTTCCCATTGATAGAAATCGCTGACGACGCAATTCGCTTCAAAATCAATTTCAATGATATTCACCTTTCTTGCGGCTCCTTGTTGTGAGGATTAATAATGAATATTAGCGGCGATCTCTCTGGCCTTTTTAACGGTTTGTTTTTTGTTTCCGGGGGGACCTTCTCTGAGAACCAGGCTGGCAAATTGGATGAGGGGATCGATCTCGTCGTCTTTTTTATAGCCTTTTTCCTTCAGGTATTGTTCCATTTCTGATCGCTTCAAAACCGTTTCAGAATCTATGGGCGTTTCGCGGGTCGTATCCTTCGGCTTGTCTTTATCCTCCGGCGCCAATTGTTCGGACAAAATGCGTATGTGAGGAACGATTCCGTTTTTGGTGATGTCGATTCCCGAAGGCGTGAAATATTTCGAGGTTGTCAGGCGCAAGCCTGCTCCATCATTGATCCTGAAGATGGTTTGCACCGAACCCTTACCGTAAGAATTTTCTCCCAATATCAGGGCGTTGCCCGAATCCTTCAGCGATCCCGCGACGATTTCCGAAGCGCTGGCGCTGTAATGGTTGATCAGCACCGCGACGGGAAGGGTGGGGTAGGATTTTTTGTTGCGGGCGTGGAATTGTTCCTGGTCCTCTTTTTCGCGTCCCTGGGTATACACCACCAACTGATTTTTTTCCAAAAAATGCCCCGCTACTTTAACCGATTGCTCCAGCAAGCCGCCGGGATTGTGGCGCAAATCAATGATAATGGATTGGACGCCGGTCTTCTGGAAACGCTCCAGCTCCTTGCTCAGTTGTTGATCCGTGTTTTTGGAAAAACTCGAAACGCGCACATAACCCGTTTGTTTCTCCAGGATCTTCGCGGTCACGGTTTCCACGGAAATAATTTCCCGCGTTAATTCCAGGGATATCTCCGCTTTATCTTTGGGACGAAATAGACTCACCCGGACCTGGGTGTTGGGGTAGCCTCGCAACCTGTCGGCAAGTTCAACGAGTTGGAGGCCCTTGGCGCTCTTACCGTCGATCTTAACGATCTGGTCGTCGGGCAATATTCCCGCCCTGCGGGCCGGGGAGTTTTTCATGGTCTTGACCACCGTCAGATTGTAATCCCTCATGGTGATCACCATGCCCAGTCCGCCGTATTTTCCTTCCGTGTCGCTCATGGATTTTTCAAACGCCTTCTTATCCAAAAACTGGGAGTACGGGTCCAGGGCGTCGATCATCCCGTTGATCCCCGCTTTCTCAAGTTCCCATTTGTCGGTCTTGTCTTCAAACGAATCGTAAAGGGCGTAATAGACTCTATTAAAAATCCGCATGTTCCTGGACCGGTTGAAATCCAGTTGATAGAGCGGGGCGTCGGTTTTGCCGTCCAGGACGGCGCCTTCGGGCGTGGATTTAAATTTTTTGTTGTCCGGGTCGATAAACTCGATCATTCCCGCAATGGCGCCGGTGAACATTCTTTTGAAATTCGGCGGATAAACGTACTTGTCCGCCACCAGATCGAGAACGTTCTCCAGGGTTTCGAGGTCGCTGTTGAACAAACCCGCGTACGCGGGAGCGGTCCAGGAGGGAGGGACCTGAAAAAGCCCGGTCGGAAACAGCAGGGCCAGCGCCAATACTGCCAGAGCCAGCCGAAGGCGAAATTTGCGAGATTTACGTTCAAACATAGGAAATTGCTTTTCTGGAATTATCAGCGCAGACGCCGAAAGCGCGTTTCATTTCAATTTTGTGAAATCTTCGAGAGTTAATCCTGCGTCCTTAACAATCCGGGCCAATGTGCCCTTTTTTAATTCGGGGTGAAGCGGAACAATTATCTTTAAGGTTTCTTCGGGTAAGGGTTTTTCCAAACGGACATGAGAACCCTTTTGTCGCGTCTCCACAAAGCCGATTTGTTTAAGTTTTTTGATAAGGTCGACTCCGGAAAGAACGGGAAGTTTCATAAGGTCAGAGTGATTTTCTCTCCTTCCAACTCGATCAACTCCTCCGCATCTGATTCCAGATAAAGTTCAATCGCCTCTTTTATATTTTCCACGGCCTCCTCCCTGGAGTCTCCCTGGGAGACACAACCTTTAAGAGAAGGAACGTGAGCGGTAAACCCGCCTTCTTCCTGGGATTCTAAAATCACGGTGAACTTCATTTTTTTAAGTTGCCGCTAAATTTTTTTTAAAGAGAATCTCTAATCATTCGATATTTAAACAAGGAGTCTGCGGGTTTTAGCTGTTATTCAAAACATCTTCCAAAATTAATTCCAGGCCGTCGGTCATTTTATCCACACTGCCGCCATACATGCTGGGAGCCACTTTCAACGTTTTGTTGATGATGATCGTCGGCGTTTCGCCGGCCTTGTATTGTTGAGACAGAGTCAGGGATTGTTGAACCTTGGCCTTGACGTCGGCCGATTCCATTCCCTGGGTCATCTCCTTTTCGATCCCATAATCCTTGGCCAGAATTTTTATGGCGCGCGGTTTAAAAATGTTGATTCCGTATTTGAAATTCGTGTCGAACAATTCCTGGGTAAACTTTTCCTCGACTCCCAACTCGTCCGAGATATAAAAAGCCATGGCCGGATAAGGCGTCTGGTTGCCCCAGTATACCGGGTATTTTTTATGGAACAGCTTGTCTTTGAATTTCGTGTGGAGGCGCTTCGAGGTTTCCAAAAACTTGTAGCAATGCCCGCAGGAGTAATTAAAAAACTCGAGCATCTCGACTTGTTTGGCCCCCTTGAGAGAGTCCAGGTTTCCAATCACCTCGTATTTCCCGCGGAATTTGGCGTCGCTTCCCGCCTGGATGGAAGAAGGAATAATGACTAAGGCGATCAATAACAGAGCGGTCAAATACCTCATAAAAATTTCCTTTTCCGATGTGTCATATTGAAGAATGAATCAATGTTGAATCCGGGACCAATAGTCCTCGAAATTAAATCTGGGGCTGTGGTCTCCGAAATGGCAACGCTTGCAGGCGCCGCGCGCATTGGCTCCAAAGCCCGGCCTCGGGGACTTGATGTGTTGAAGACCGGATCCGTGGCAGGTTTCACACTGAACGTTTTCCAGCTCTTCGGTATCGTTCTCGCTGATAAAACCGCCCGGTTGATTGAACGCCACTGTGTGGCATTGCAAACATTCCGGGTCGAACGCTTTGTTGGCCTTTCGCAAGGTGGCGTAGGCGCGGGCATGTTGCGACCGCGACCAGATTTCATGCGCCTCTGCGTGGCAGGTTTTGCACGCCTTGTCCGTCGCGTAAACCCGCGCTCCGGCTTTTTCCCGCCGGGCCGAAAGCGACGCCAGAAAAAGCTCCTCCACCTCGTCGTTATAGACCTCGTATAACTTTACCATTTCCGGATCGAATTGAACACTCGAATCCATGGGAACCATTTTCAATTCGTAGACCGTCTTCCCCCCCGCCGACAGCGTCGCTTTCAGCTCCCCGAGCTTCTGTCCCTTGGGACCAGGCTGGACGAAAATACGACCGTTTTTGCGCACGGGTTTCACATCAATCTCGTCGTTTTCCGTTTCGATGTTGCCGTTGATCACGACGTCGACGCCTTCCAGGTCCAGCAACTTCAAGCCGTCCTCCCGCTTCATATGGGAAAGAACCACGACCAGATCCGGCTTTTCCGTTTCCTCCGTTTCGCTCAGGGCTTTGAGACGCTCTTTGACCGCCGCCGCCGGATCGTTCATTTTTAGATTGGAATGCCCCGTCAAATGATATAGCCCGGGATCGCCTACGGCCAACAGGGCGACCTTCACGCCGTCGCCCATTTTTTTAATCAGAAATTTTGGGAGCGCCTTCCCGCTTGTGAACTCAATATTGCTGGCCAGCCAGGGAATGTTTTTCAAGTCGCGAATGAAATCGTTTCCGTAAACCAGGTCGTTGTCCCCAAGGGCCACGGCGTCGTACTGCATCCGGGACAGAGCGTTGGCGAGAAACTTTGCCTTGAGCTTGCCCTGCTCCGTGGGTTCCTTGAAATTGTCGCCGACGTCGACCAGCAGGACGTCTTCCAACCTGTCGCGGGCGTTCTTGATAAAAGTCATGCGGCGTTCGAAACCGCCTTGCTCTTCTTCCTTCGCGCACCCGCAGGGTTTCAATTCCCCCAGCGCCAGGCCGGAAAATATTATGTGCGCGACGCGGAGGGGGGGCTTCGCCATGGAAAGCGCGGAATTGGAAAGGCCCGTCCAGATCAGGACCGGGACGGCCAGAATTATGATCCAATACTTGAAATTCAAAGCGGGAAAGAATCGAAAGGGTTGTGTTTTGTTGGTTATTGTCTTTCATTCAGGTTAGCGGAAAACTGAACCCAAATCAATGCGAACAGAGAGGAGGACCCGTTGGCAGAAAAAAGTTTGAACCACCGGTGGGTACAGATAAACACGGAAAGTTTTCAAGTTAAAAATACTGGCCCCGGCGCCTCGCCGGCGGATGAAAGTGGTATACTTCCAAGCAACGCTAATGAACGAGTCATCTGTCTTGAAAACGACCAAATCGGAAATCCACATGCACTCCACTTTTTCCGACGGGGAATTTACGCCCGCCCGGCTCGTGGAGATCGCGCAAAAAAATAGCGTACAGGCTCTGGCGCTCACCGACCACGACACCTTCGAGGGGATCGACGATTTTTTAACCGCCGCCCAACCGACGGAGATTTTCGCCTTTCCGGGGATCGAGATCACCGTGCGCTTTCACGATTTTAACCTGCATATTTTGGGTTATTTCAAAGACCGCGAATCCCTCGGCGCCGACCTTTGCGACCGGGTCAGAATCATGAAGGAGTTGCGGGAAAGCCGTATGCGCGAATTGATTGTGCGCGTCGACGCGGTCGTTCCGGAAAAGTTTCGCGGCGCGATTACTTTTGACAATGTCCGCAAAGCGGCGGAAGGAGTGATCGCCCGCCCGCACCTGGCTCGCGAAATGGTTCGCCTCGGAATCGTTCCCAACACCCCTGCGGCCTTCGACCAATACCTCGTCAAATACAATGTGGAGAAAGATAACATCTCCGCCGAAGAGGCCATCGACCTGATCCGCAAAAACGCCGGCGTCCCCGTCCTCGCCCATCCGGGAGAGCGAACCTACTCTATCATCAACACGAAAAAAGGGCGGAGCTTAAACGACGCGGAAAAGTCGCTGGAAGAATTGAAAACCTTTGGACTGCTGGGGATGGAGTGCGTGTACCCCTATCACGAGAGGGCGGGCACGGTAAAACTTTTTCTGGACCTGGCGGAGAAGTATGGATTGATCGCCACCGGCAGTCGCGACTTCCACGGATTTCATTATGCCCAGAGCACAGACCACCTCGGCGCGACCAAAATGCTTCCCCCCTTCCTCGACCAGTTTAAAGAAGTTTGGGGTTGAAAATTTAGTAAGGGAAACAACTAAAACTCCCTCAAAATTTCTTTGCGTTTGGTTTTGTATTCCTCTTCGGTGACGGCGTTTTCCTTGCGCAATTGTTCCAGGGTTTGGAGGCGGTCCCTGATCTCGTTCGCGTCGGGACGGGTGGATGATTTGTCTACCCGCCGGGGTTTTTCCTGGACCGGTTCCCGCATCACTCTGGATTTCTCCGGCAATATGTTTTTGCAAATCACCCATGCGCCAATGTCCTGGGCCACTTTGCGCGACCCTCGCCAGTAACGCTGTTTATAAGTCTGATCCTTTTGCAGAACCAGCTTCCAGGGTTCTCCCGATACGCTGAAATCCTCGATTCCCCAACGCTCCCGCTTCACCGCAGTCAGCCTCCAGTGAAGCCCTTCTGGAGTTAGAAAAGTATCGCCGCGTGTGTGAATTTTTCCGGCAGAATCGACGACCTTGAAAGAGATTCTCTGATCCTTGTTTGCCCGCGCGAAATTTTTCGCAATCAGAGGGGCCAGCCGCTGGATCAAATCGGCGCTGAACACCCGACCACTTTGAACGTTAAAAAGGTCCTTCTTTTTATAGACCAGAGAAGCCATGCTTTTTTGAATCGTCTTCAGGGGCATGGAATAGGGATGAACGATTTTTAAATCGTAGCGTTTTTTTTCGCCTTCGTCAAAGGGCAGAACGCTTGCCTCGTAAGCGGCTTTATTGGATTCGTTTTTTTGCGCGAAGACGGGAGCGGCGAATAGAACGACCGCTATGCCAAGGAAGGCGGCGAGAGAAATTGAAAACCTGGGGGAGATGGCGTTCACCATTTTTCGAGCGTTTTTAAATTGGCAAATCTACCCCGGATTTTAACAGATTAAGGCATGGAAGGTGAGTCTGGCGATTTCAATACGCGAAAACGATTCCAAACTCTCCGGTGTGGGTTTTTTCGCTATGTAACGGGCTGACGCCCTGAAGGTCGCCGGTCAACTCGAACATTAATTTCAAATTGCGCATTAAATAGTAGGTCAGGTTGGCAGTGATCGTATTGGCGTCGAGTTGAGGTTTTTCGTTCACCTCTACGATATTGTGAAGAAAAGATAAAATCCAGTCGTCGCCGAGTTTTTTGGTCACGCCGACAAAACCGCCCCAGGACTGAATGTCCCCCTCCGGTCCTCGTTCCTGGAAGGTTCCGTTGCGGTCCTCTCCGTAAAGATAACTTCCCCAAATGTTCCAGTCTTCGAAGATGGTGAAATTAAAATCAGGCCCAATCCGGTAGAAATTGCTGGCCACTCCCCGAGGGTCGTCCTCCTGTCCGTGGTATGCATAGACGCCGACGGTCTGGTTTCCATAACCGAGAGTGCCTCGCCCGTAAAAATTCTTAAAACCATTGGAATCGAAATTACGTTCGTTGTTCGCATTCCCGATTCCGTTGCCGTTGGAAATTCCGGCTAATAGTCCCACGTTCCAATCTTCCGTGACGTTGAAATTGTAATTTGCCTCAATGGCCCGATCGTAGACAAGATTGAAACCGCTATCGCTGACCGGGGTCGTGTAATAGGTGTAATCCTGAAACGTCAGTCTTTGTTCGCGGGGGAATAACGAGTCTGTTATCTGGAACTGGCCAAAACGAAGATCAAAATTTTCTATGCCCAAAAAACTGTTCAAATAGAGAAATGCGTCTTCGATACCGGTGACCCCGCCGCGTTCGTCGAAGAAAAAATAGAAATAGTAGGCGATGTCTTTTCTAAGGGTTCCGCTGGTCAACACCTTGGCGGAAAAAGGCGCTTCTATGTCCGTGGTCACCTCGGTGTCGTTGCGCGCGCGGAAAAATGAATCGACCCGGATGGCAAAGGGGAAATATTGATGGAGCAGAAGTTTGTTCTCTTCAATTTCCTCGACATAGTCCTTCGGGTCTTCATCGGGCATTTGATAGCCGTTTTGAGCGAAGTTGGCTCCGAAATTATTCAATTGCGGAAAACCGGTATGGCACATGACGCAGGAGAGTTTATACTTGCGGGCAAACAGGGGAATTGCCGACGCCGTTTCCGCAACAAGACAGACGAACAGCGCCATCGCGGCAATAAAAATCCATTTTCCATGTTTTATCCTGCGCATGAGTTATTCCTTAGTTTCATCATGGTTGGCGAAATCGTTATCGTATATTTTCTTAGATACAAATCAACTTGAAAATATTTCAGTTAAACGGCGGCGCTGGTTAAATCCCTATTGCCCTTTTGAGGGTTTCATTTTTTGAACGATCAGCCAATATGAAATGCTAAGGCACAGCACCAACAGGCCGTATAAAAGGACGTCCATGGATTTTGCCGGTGAAAGTGAAAATATCAAAATCTTCCTGATGAGCGCCGCTATAGCGAGGGTTATAAAAGCTTCCAGGGCAAAACTACCGCCGCGCAGATGGTTCATTTCTTGATGAATCAATTCAATAGCGGCCCAAAGGATCAAGAGACTGCCGAGGATGGTTAATATACCTTTCTCGACTTGGATTTGACTGAAAAATAGCAGATAAACGTCGTATCCGAATAAACCGACGGCAAACGAAGCGACGACTAACAAGGCTCCCGCTAGCACGTAATTGAAGTAACCGCTGACTTTTTTTAGCAAACCCAGTAACGTTTTTTCAGTGCGAGAAAGAGACAAAAATCGGCTCATTTCCTCTTCCCGGTAGGCGCTGGTCAGTACATCCAGATTTATATCAAGGATCTTTTCCATCGCGTTTAACTTTTTGGTTAAACTTTCATCGTCCTTATTCTCTTGCCGAATGCGATCCAGGGTAAATACTCGGACATAATTAAATGCGGCGTTAACATAATGGGTGGGGAGTCCTAGCCGGACGTGTATCTCGCCAACCTTTAACAGTTTCATAAAATAGAAAATGTCATAAGTCCCGCCAAAAAGGTCCAGATACCATTGGCGAATTTTGCCGCGATGCCGAGAGATCACTGCTTCATCCCGTAGAAAGTCAGCGGTTTTACCGAATTTCCAGATAAATTCGTAAAAACCGTCCAGAAATTCGTCGGCAAATGATTCCATTTGAGGCCTCATTTGCAGAAGGAGCGCCTCGTCGTCTTTGGTGAATTGGTAATGTTCTTTAAGAAGGGAGTGATCCTTTTGCATTTATAATTTCCTGTCGCAGATTTATTGGTTCGCCAACGGCGCGCCCCTAATTATAGGCGCAACAATTTATTTTTAATATGGGAAATGAGGGCTAGAACAAACCCGATTGATTGGGGTCGGATTTTGGCGGGACGATTCCGAAATGTTCGAAGGCGGCGGCCGTGGCGACGCGCCCGCGCGGGGTGCGGTGGATGAATCCGGTTTGCATCAGGAAAGGTTCGTAAACGTCTTCGATCGTATCCTTATCTTCGTTGATGGAGGCGGCCAGGGTTTCCACCCCCACCGGTCCGCCTTTGAATTTTTCGATCATGGTCAGCAATAGCTTGTGGTCCATTTTGTCCAGCCCCATGTGATCCACTTCCATCATTTCCAGAGACCGGTCCGCGACGTCCTTGTCGATCACCCCGTCGGCCTTGACCTGCGCGAAATCGCGCACCCGGCGGAGCAGGCGGTTGGCAATGCGCGGAGTGCCGCGCGATCTCCGGGCGATCTCCGTCTCTCCCTCCTTCGTGATGGGAATGTTCAGGATGGAGGCCGAGCGCTTGACGATGACTTCCAGTTCCTGCGCGGTGTAATGGTCCAGCCTGTGCACCACGCCGAACCGGTCGCGCAAAGGGGAGGTCAGCAATCCCGCGCGGGTGGTGGCGCCGATCAGGGTGAACGGCGGCAGGTCGAGCTTGATCGACCGCGCGCTCGGTCCCTGTCCGATCATGATATCCAGTTTGAAATCTTCCATCGCCGGGTAAAGAATTTCTTCGACGGCGCGCGGCAGGCGGTGGATTTCGTCGATGAATAATATATCGCCGTGCTCCAGGTTGGTGAGAAGCGCGGCCAGGTCGCCCGATTTTTCCACCACCGGACCGGAGGTGCTTTTCAGGTTGGAACCCATTTCGATGGAGATGATATTGGCCAGCGTGGTTTTGCCCAGACCCGGCGGGCCGTAAAACAGAACGTGGTCCAGGGTCTCCTTGCGCATGCGCGCCGCCGAAATAAAAATCTCCAGGTTCTTTTTAATTTTTTCCTGGCCGATGTATTCCTTGAAATTCTGCGGCCTGAGGTTGGCCTCGAATTGTATTTCCTCGTTCTCCGCCGAGGCGTCCAGGTTTTCGTTGAGGTTCATGGGTTCAGTCATTATATTAGGAAAAGTGTTTCAAACTTTCCTTGATGAGTTGTTCCAAAGAAATTTCGCCGGGGTTTTCCTGGCGGACGCGCTTGAGAATTTTTTCCGCCTCGGCTTTTTTATATCCCAGATTGGCCAGAGCGGACAAGGCGTCTCCTAGCGCGCCCTCCAGCGGACCGCCGTTGGCGGGAGATTTTTCGCTCCCCACGCCCTCCAGCAATCCGTCCAGTTTTCCCTTGATCTCCAGCGCCAGGCGTTCGGCGGTTTTTTGTCCCACTCCCGGAATGGCGCTCAGGCGGACCACGTCGTTTCCTGCCACCGCCGCCGCCAACTCCGGAACGGAAATTCCGGACAAAATGGCCAGCGCCAGTTTGGGTCCCACCTTGTTGATGGAAATCAACACCTCGAAAATTTTCAATTCGTCCTCGGTGAAAAAACCAAACAACCGGAGAGCGTTTTCCGTCATGTGCGTGTGGATGTGAAGAGCGACGGGGCCTTCGAGGTTCGGCAATTTGTAAAAAGTGGACAGCGGAATATTCACCGCATAGCCCACGCCGTTCACGTCGACCACCGCGAGGTTGGGCGATTTTTTGGCGAGTTGTCCGCGAAGTTGGGCGATCATGTCGAGTCGGATTATTTGAGGTGAGCCTGCAAGCGGGATTTGGTTTTGTAGTTGTGTATGTGGCAAATAGCGACGGCCAGGGCGTCCGCCGCGTCGTGCGGTTCCGGCGCCTTGTCCATATGGAGCAGGGCGGCGACCATCATCCGCACCTGATCCTTTTCCGCCCGCCCGTAACCCACGGCGGATTGTTTGACCTCCAGCGGAGAGTATTCCGCGATTTCCAAATTGCAATGGGCCGCCGCCAGCAGGGTCACGCCCCGCGCCTGGCCCAGCTTCAACACCGATTTGACGTTGGTGGCGAAAAACAAATCCTCCACCGCCGCAGCGGTGGGTTCGTGTTCCCGGATCTGGAAGACCAACTGGTCGTAAATCAATTTCAGGCGGTCGGGAAAACTCATTTTTGGTTTGCAACGAATGCCTCCCCAGGCCACGGCTTGCAGGCGGCCCCGGGTCTCTTCCACAATTCCAAATCCGGTGCAGTTGCTTCCGGGATCGATTCCCAAAACGCGCATCATGGGGTTTCGTTTCCTTCGGTTGGAGATTGTAGAGGGGTTGAGAATAGAGAATAGAGAATCGAGGATCGAAGCGATCCGGTTGAGTAAGGCCGGGCTAAAAAAATGGCGGAGGTTGGAGCTAGGATTCCTGATCCAAAGCCGCCATGACCTCGTCCGAAATATCAAAATTGGAATAAACTTTTTGAACGTCGTCGTGATCTTCCAGAAGGTCCATGAGCTTGAGGATCGAGCGGGCGTTTTTTTCGTCCACCTCCATCGTGTTGTCGGGGATTTGCGCCAGCTCGGCGGAAATGGTGGGGACGTCTTTTTCTTCCAGAGCTATGCAGACGTTGTGGAAATGTTCCATGGAAGTGACGATTTCAAAATGGTTCTCGTTGTTTTGCAAATCGTCGGCGCCCGCCTCCAGAACCAGTTCCATGAACTGGTCCTCGTCGCGGCCCTTGGCCTCCACCACGATCAAACCTTTTCTCTGAAACATCCAGTTTACGCATCCGTTTTCGCCGATGTTGCCGCCGTTTTTTCCAAACAGGGTGCGAAGCTCGCTCACCGTCCGGTTCTTGTTGTCGGTCACCGCTTCCACAAGAATGGCCACGCCGCCCGAACCGTAACCCTCGTAACCGATTTCCTCGTAATTGGCGCCTTCCAACTCGCCGGTGCCCTTTTTAATGGCGCGTTGGATATTGTCCTGAGGCATGTTGACGGATTTGGCGGAGAGCACAGCGGTGCGCAGGCGCGGATTGGCTTCGACGTCGCCGCCGCCCACCCGGGCCGCAACCGTGATTTCCTTGATGATTTTCGTGAAAACCTTGCCGCGTTTGGAATCCGTCGCCGCTTTCTTGTGCTTTATGGTAGACCATTTGGAATGTCCGGACACGCTTTAACCCCTCCAAAATTATTTCTCTGCCGGTAATTTACCATAGAATGTTTTATTGCGTAAGGGTCCAATTTTAAATGGACGGGAGGCCGGTCGATAAAAGATTGATGAGAACGTCTCGGCGTTTCAATTTATCCGGCCCTGCGTTAAACTTTGTAACGATAAAAAATATTCGGAGCGACAACAACGTGACGTCGAACAAGGTAAACATTTTAATATCGGGGAAAACCGTTCAGGCCACCGAGGGCGAAACCATCGTCCGGGCGCTGTGGTCCGCGGGCTTGGGCGGACTGGTAGAAGTCGGATGCGCCGGCGGCGTGTGCGGCGCCTGCACCGTCACCGTTCGGTTTTCCGACGGGCGGCCCGGCGGTACGGACTTGGCCTGCATGCGGCCCGTAGAGGAAGGCATGGAAATTTTTCCCTGTCCGGTGGAAACCCAATCCGTTCCCGCTCCCCAGGCCGACCCCACGGCGGTAAAAATCCGCGCCGCGTTTCCCACCCTGGACCGTTGCACGAAATGTGGAAGTTGCACCACAGCCTGTCCCATGTCCATCCCCGTGATGGACTCGGTTTTAAGAATGCAATCCGGAAACTTCGAGGTCGTCGCCGAGGATTTCACCACCTGCATCCATTGCGGGTTGTGCCGCTTTGTGTGCGAGGACAAAGTTAAGCCACACTCCATGGGGATGTGGGTGCGCCGCTCGTTGGGTATGAGCCGGACTGAATCGCTGAATGAAGCTCCACAGCCCGACTTTTGTTCGGAGAAGGACGCGGAAAAGGAGTGGGAATGGTTATTGGCCGACGATTCTGAAGAGCGTTTGTGCCGCGCCAAAACTTTTCGCGAAACGGGGAGGTTGTGACGCCGATGGAATGGGCGAGCGATTCTCTCCAAAAAGTCGACCAGACCCGGGCCGCGCGCATGAAACAAAGCGCGCCTGTTTTAAGCGACGCGGATAAGGACGAACTGTTGCGCGAGTTTCATCCCGACTTCGTGGGGATGAAACGGTCCGTGCGCGTGGGACCCAATGCGGGCGATCAGGAATTTCCTAACGAACTGGCCGATTTGCTGGAAGCCGACAGTCCACTGCCCGAAGATTTTCAACCGCGCGCCGATATCGAAACCGACGTCCTGATTGTCGGGGGCGGCGGGGCGGGCGTATCGGCGGCGCTGGCGTTGGAGGGTTCCGGGCTCACCGTTCATCTGGCGACCAAGTTGCGGCTGGGCGATTCCAACACCGTCATGGCCGAAGGCGGCATTCAGGCCGCGCTTGGTCCGGAGGATTCTTCGCGCAGGCATTTCGCCGACGCCCTGGCGGGCGGTCATGGAAAAAACGATCCGGCGCTTTTGCGCGCGCTGTGCGAGGCGGGTCCAACGGCTATCGACTGGTTGACCTGTCTGGGTTGCATGTTCGATCAAAATCCCGACGGAACCTATCGCCTGCGTTCCGGCGGCGGCACCTCCACGCCCCGCGTGCTGGCTTGCCGGGATTACACCGGCCTGGAGATCATGCGCGTACTGCGCGACGCTTTGACGCAGGGAAGCGCGAACTTGCTGGAACATCATTCCGCCGTGGAACTTCTGGACAACGGCCAGGGGCAGACCAGCGGCGCGGTATTGTGGAATTCCAAAACCCGCCGATGGGTAACGGTTTCGGCGCGCGCCGTCCTGTTGGCAACCGGAGGAAGCGGTCGCCTGCATTTTCAAGGGTTCCCGACGTCCAACCATTTCGGCGCCACCGGCGACGGATTGATACTGGCCTACCGGCAGGGACGCCCGTTGGTCCACGCGCACACGTTTCAATATCATCCGTCCGGAGCGAGTTACCCGGAAGCGTTGGCGGGACAATTGGTGACGGAGTCCATACGCTCCATCGGCGCTCAGCTTTTAAATAAAGATGGAGAACAATTTGTCGAAGAGTTGACGTTTCGCGACGTGGTGGCCTCCGCCATCATCCGCGAAGTCGTGGAAGACCGGGGCGTCAAAACCCCCACCGCGCGGCGCGGCGTCTGGCTGGACACGCCGGTGATTGAATTGAAATCCGGCGAAGGGACGATAAGGCGCCAATTCCCCGGACTCGTCCACCGGTTCGAACGTTACGGGATTGACCCGGCGCAACAGCCTATACTGGTCTATCCCACCCTGCATTATCAAAACGGCGGAGTTAAAATCGACTCCGACGGGCGAACCGACAACGTTGGCTTGTGGGCGGCGGGGGAGGTCACTGGCGGTTTGCATGGGACCAATCGGCTAATGGGCAATTCCCTGCTGGACATTACGGTGTTTGGAAAGCGGGCGGCGGAATCGATTAAAAATAATTTGCCGAAACGCGAGGCGCTGACGCTGGGTGCCTTGAAGCGGTTCCGCGAAGAATTAAAATCTCTTGATCATAGGCCGACGGAAACCTCGCCGATCCTGTTTCCCAAAGAGTCGGGAATGAAACTGGAAATTGATTCCGAAGTGGAGGCCGGGACGAAGACGGACGCTTCATCCAGGCAACAAGAAACAAAAACCTACGAACCCCCTGACCCATTCGCGGGACGGTTTTAATGAAGAACCCCGCCGCAAGCGCCGGGGTATCATGTCATTGCGAGGAGCGTTAGCGACGCGGCAATCCACCGGGGACGCCCCCGGAGGCAGAGTTTGAGACGCCAAACTCACTGAAACCCGAGCCGCTTTCCTTAAATGTTCACTAATTGCCTGCGGGCGCTTGCCCGCCTGGATTGCTTCGGCTAAATGGCCTCGCAATGACGAATGCCCCAGGGGCGGGGTATTGAACCCGAAAACCAAATAAAATCACGGGATAATAAAATATGGAATGGATACTGGCGGTCGGCGTTGTGGCGGTCGCGATTTTTTTATTCAAAAAAAGAAAAAGGCCCGCAGGCGCCGTTCGGGCCGCGCTGGAAAAATTGGGCGCCGAATATAAAATTATCGGCGACGTCCAGGTTTCCAGTCCTAAAGGAATGCTCCGTCTCGACCACGCAGCGGTTTCGCCCTATGGAATTTTCGTGATTACGGAAGTCAAGGAGTCGGGTAACGTGAGAGGGAATGCGTCGGAGCGGGAATGGTCCATATCCAGAGAGGAAACGATTTACAATCCCCTGTGGCGAAACCGGACCCTGGTCAACGCGCTGGAAGAAAAATTGGGAAAGAACAAATACCTGCCCATCGTGGTGTTCGCCAACGCGTCGTTGAAACAGGATTATGGCAAGGACGCCGTCGAGTATTCCGGCCTGATCCCCCGCATCCGGTTTTTCACCAACCCGGTCATGTCGCCGGAACAAGTGGAAGAAATCATTAACCGCCTCCACGGCCTGCGCGGCTGACCGCCTACTGCTCTTTCCCACCTCCGCCGGGGCGCCGGCAGGCAAATGTGACCTACTCACCGAAAAGCAGTCTAGATTATGCCGCCAAGTCATTGTTCCGCTTTTCACCGCCGACGGACACCCGTCAACCGATCATGTGAATTTAAAACCCTGGCAACTCAATCAATATTTGAAATCTTTTCCTGCGGAGACAACTTTATTTACAGCGTCCAAAAGCTTATCTTTATCGACCGGTTTTACTAAGTAATTTTTGCAACCTCGCTCTAAAAGAGAAACGGCCATTTCAGTATCAGCGAATCCCGTGACCACAATTACGGGGATACCAGGAGCTTCCCTTCTAAAATATTCAATACATTCCAAACCGTCGACTTTTGGCATGCGAATATCGCATAAAATCACGCCCACACTGACCAAATGGTCTTCGGATTTCAGAGTATTTATGGCCTCTTCGCCATTTTCAGCTTCTAAAATATTATACTTTTCCGACTCCAAACAAAGTTTTAAGGAGTCCCTGACGTCCTTTTCATCGTCAACGATTAAAACTTTTCCTTTCGCCATATCAATAACCCCTTTTAGGAAACCGCCTAAAGCTTATAGAAAAATACTGACTGGCCAATCCCCAATTGAAAAGGCCAATCTTTCCTGCCGTATTAATTCAATCCCGAGAAGTTGGCGGAGCTGAAGGCGCGGCTGTCCTGCATGTCGCCGATGAACTCCATCGCAAAGCCGGTGGCGGAGGACGAAATCACAATCGCTCCCCAGAACGTTAACGCTCTAATGTCCCCAAAGCCGCTGCCGGAAATGCTCGCGCCTCCCAGTTTCACTAACGGGTTGGTTGCTTTGGAACTGAACCCAAGGTTTCCCGTCCCCATCCCAGAGCTGTCGATGATCAAAAACCGGTCTCCGGGATTGCTGACTGGACCAAAGAAAAAGTTAGTTGTGGTGATGAACGCTCTTTGCACATTTCCGGACATTACCGTAAACTCCAGCGATCCCTGCAGGCTGCCGTCCGTATTCAGGGCGGTCATGACAACGCCGACGGTCGAGTTCATCCCGGAAAGCGAGGCGTGGCCGACGGAGATGAACGTGTATATACCCGCCTCGGATTGCCAGTAGGGCGACACGACGTCGAACGGCGGTAAAAAGGCGGAAGGGGCCGAAGGCTGGGGTATCAAATATTTAATCACAAAGGAGTCGAATGACCCCCCTAGAGTTGAATCAATCGGGCTCACTGTCGGAAAATCCGTGGAAGATGTACCTCCTACAACATAGGCATTTCCCGAAGAATCCACGGCAATGCCCATTCCATCCTCAACGGTCGCGCCACCCAGATAAGTGGATAAAGTCAGCGTCGAACCGGTCGCATTCAATATAGAAACGTAACCGTCTTGTGTCCCTCCCAGGGTTGAATCGATGGATCCTCCCACAAACGGGAAGTCAGTTGAAGTTGTACTTCCTGTAACATAGGCATTTCCCGAAGAATCCACGGCAATACCACCTCCAAAGGAAGTCTCATCACTTGCGCCCCCCAGATAAGTGGAATAAACCAGCGCCGAACCGACGGCGTTCAATTTAGAAACAAAACCGTCTTGCGTCCCACCAAGTGTGGAATCGATGGCACTCACAGTCGGAAAGTCCGAGGAACCTGTAAAACCTGTAACGTAAGCGTTTCCCGAAGAGTCCACGGCAATATCTTTTCCAATGTCAGAAACCGTGCCTCCAAGGTAAGTGGAATAGGTCAGCGCCGAACCGGCCGCATTCAATTTAGACACAAACGCGTCCGTCCCATCCTGAGAGGAATCAACGCCTCCCACAAACGGGAAGTCCGAGGAATCGGTTTGTCCTGTAACATAAGCATTACCGGATGAATCCACTACAATTCCCCATACAATATCAGAAGAACCGGCGCCCCCCAGATAGGTGGAATAAGTCAGCGCCGAACCCGCCGCATTTAACTTGGATACGAAACCGTCTTGCGCCCCACCAAGTGTGGAATCGATGGCGCTCACAGTCGGAAAGTCCGAGGAGGTTGTATGTCCTGTAACGTAAGCGTTGCCCGATGTATCCACGGTAATACCCTCTCCCCGTTCAACGGCCGTGCCTCCAAGGTAAGTAGAATAAGTCAGCGCCGAACCCGCCGCATTCAACTTGGACACAAAGGCGTCGGTTGAATTCTGGGTCGTATCGAGTGCGCCCCCCGTGGTCGGAAAATCTGAGGAAGTCGTTTGGCCTGTAACATAAGCGTTGCCCGATGAATCCACGGCAATTTCACTCGCTAATTCAAAGGACACGCCCCCCAAATAAGTGGAATAAGTCAGAGCCGAACCCGCGGCGTTCAACTTGAACACGAAGGCGTCTCTTGTCCCCCCCCGGGTGGAATCAATGGAGCCCCCCACAAAAGGAAAGTCCGAGGACAGGGTTTGCCCCGTAACGTAAACGTTTTCCGAAGAATCCACGGCAATGCCATATCCATGATCAAAAGCAGATCCTCCCAGATAAGTGGAAAACGACACACTGGGATCGATCACCAGACTTTTTCCCTGATCGTACTCGCCGATACGGAAACCGACAAGATCCTCGCCCAGCAAAACGTAACGGCCCTGAACGGGAATTCGTTTTTCACCGACCAATTGATAAATAACCGGAGCGTTTTGCACGACGCGTCCTGATTCCACTTTAAGAATCAGGTTGCCCGACTCGTCAATTTCTACCGCGTCCTGTCCCTCGAATTTTATTTTAATGATATCCGGGTCGGCTCCGGGCGAAACAACAAAATCGTATTCCAACCGGCGCGGGTTGCCGTAATAGATCAGGTCGATTCCGGGATAAGCCTCCTCGTAGCGCACCCGGCCATAGTTTGTTATTTCCGTCAGCCATTTCTCAGGATCGGAGCCGATGAAGTAATTACTTTTGGTAATCAGTTCGTCCTCGCCGAGCATTTTTGGCGAAGGGTTGGCGTTCAACAAACTCATACTCACAACAGCGCGCCGGGTTTCGCTATTTTCAAGAGAAACTTTTTTAACGGAATCGGTTGCCGCCTTTGCCGGTCCTATCGGAAGAGCCATCACCGCCGATTGCGGAGTCAGAAACAGGGAGTAACCCTTGTCCCGCGCCAGGAACTTTACCCGCTCGTCCGTCTGGCCGACGTTGGCCTCGAAGCGGATGGGAAGCTTGCCGTAGGAATCGCTCAGCCGAGCATTTATCTCAGGCTTAGCCGGATTGGAAATTTTTTCAGGCGTGGGTTCAGAATCGAAGTTTTTATTCTGGAACGTTTTGGAATACAGGAAAACTGAAAAGACAAGGCAAGAAAATAGCAGGACGGGTAACGAGAGTTTTGAACCCAACATATCTCCCCCTGGATATAGAAATAGAACAAGCCGATACAAACTGGCTCAAGGTTAAATTCTTATTTCTATAGGTCAAAAACTTACAATAAATACGTAAGTCTTTTGTTGGATAATGTTGGAACACCATTTACCCG
>JAJDBD010000191.1 GCA_029261575.1 Nitrospinaceae bacterium
TGAAAAATTTATCGAGCGCTCGGATTTGACGGAGTACGATCTTTCCGGCGGCAAACGCGTGCAATTTGAGTTTTCGAAAAAGAATAAAACCGTGACCCTTCGTATGCCGGAGGAGCTATTAGACGCCGTTAAAGACACGGCTGAGCGCGAAAAAATTCCCTATCAGCGCTTCATCCGCAAAACGCTCGAACAAGCCGTTCAACCCGGAAGCAAAGTCGAGTGATTGGAAATGGGATTTTTGTTTCAAGTTTCAGCTATAAGAGAGGAGCTAATTGGATTTCTTATTAAAAACTTTCTTGCCGTCCTCATCTAAAATGAGGCTCAACAATTGGCCAAATTCCAACGAATCATCATCGTGGCCCAAGTCTTCCCGTATGGCTCTCAGCAAACCCTCCATTAATTTGAGCCGTTCTTCTGGATCCTGAATGGTCGTTACAACCGTTTCATAATCATTCAATTCTTTTATGACTTCCGCCCCACCCCAAGTGAGTATGTTTTTTTTAAACTCCAGCATGTCAGATTGCAAGTTTTTATCGGAAAGAGGTTTTTTGTTTTTGGTTGCTTTTATTACCTTGAAAATAAGACCGACAAAGCCTTTATACCCTTCGCGTTTTTCGGTGAAGTGACGAGCCTTTATTTCACGTTTTTTGGTCTGGTAATTAGTGTAAATTGCTATCCCGGTCGCTCCTAAAAAACTAATCAAAGCGGCTTGAATATTGGCGTCGGATCTATAAATGAATATCCCAATGACGCTCGAAAAGAGAACCCAGAAAGCAAAGAGCCAGGGATTGTTCTTTATCCATCCCGTGAATTTATCCATTTGGCCTCGCCTAAATTCATCTGCTTCAAAATGAGATGGGCAGACAGGTCAATTGATAGTTAAATTGTGATCCATGAACCTGCCTGGTTTTCTATCACCAATAGCATAATATATTTATGGGTAATTAATAAGATTTTTGACATGGAAGCTCTCCGTGTCCATCGGTGGTTCCAAATTCCTCTGGCGTGCCGTTTAAAGCGCCCTCCCATGATTTGTTATCCCGTTAATCCTGTCTAAATATTTTCAGGTCAAATCAGGCTTGAGAAATTGGTTCAATACGGTTGAATTTTTCGCCGACCCTGCTATTATTAAATCTTCAATAGCCCTTATAAAAAAACCGCTTACCATGCCAAACTCGACCCTGCTCTCCGGGGAAAAAGTCGACTCTTCCCAGGCGACGCTATATCTTCCTAACCCACCCTCCCCTTGGAGCGTGGAAAAATGGTATGGACGGAAAATTGCCGGCGTTCCCTTTTTGTTGAGAAATCTTTTGCACCTTCAGCGAGCGGGTATCAAAAAGGCGACGGTATTTTCGCCGAGCGAACAAAAGTTTCAGCCGGAATTCATCCAAAACGTCGAGCGGGACAAGAGACTGAACGTCGAACTGGAATGGACGTTTGGCTCCCCCTCGTTGAGCGACTCCCAACTCGACCAGACGCCGGAGTTGATTTTAAACGGCGGCGCCCTTTGGTCCGAAGACCAATTGAAGGGAATCCTGGATTCGCCGACGAACGTTCGGGAGAAGGACGCCGAAGATTTGGGACGCTTCAAAGTCGTTTGCGGCGAGGAAGAGTTTCAGGTCCGCGAAATCTGCGATTTCGACCGGCTGGGCGAAGCTCTGCTGAAAAACAGCGGCTTGAGCAACGACAGTTTGATGGACCGGTTGGCAACCCGCTTTGCGTCGCGGCAGTTGACCCGGATGTTTTTAAAAACTCCCCTGACTCCCAATCAGGTGACCGCCCTCAGTTTTCTTCTGGGTCTGGCCTCCGCTTATTGGTTTTATCAGGGAAACTATATTGCGGGAATCGTCGGCGCCCTGGTGTTACAATTGTCCGCCTGGGTCGATTGCGCCGATGGGGAAGTGGCCCGGCTCAAATTTATGGAGTCCCCGCTGGGGGCGCAATTGGACATAATTGGCGACAACCTGGTTCATTTTGCGGTTTTTTTTTCCATCGGGATGGGGGCTTACGCCGCCACCGGAAAAGCCTGGTTTATTTTATTCGGCGCCTTGGCGGTGGTCGGCAGTATGGGCGCGTTTTTTCTGATTTTTCAAGATATTACGCAAAGCAAACAACGGGTCGCGCATGCCCCTTTAAAGGAGAATCACGACTCGTCTGTGGCCGAAAAAATTGCCAATCGCGATTTCACTTATTTTCTTTTATGCATGGCCGCCATTGACCAATTGGGATTGTTCATTATAATAACCGCCGTCGGCTCCAATGCCTTTTTCCTGTTTATCCTGATAACGCGAAGAAAAAGTTTCACCCCGAATGCAGAAAAAGCCCGTGTCCAATAACCCGGTCGGAAAAATTCTATGAGCACAAAGCGCACATTTAACGACGTCGTATCCGCCCTGCAACAAAAACAAAAAGAAGGGCATGGATGTTCCGTTTTGCTGGGAGCCGGTTGCTCCGTCAAGGGCGGGATTCCCGCCGCCAAAGGGTTCCTGACCCTGTTGAAAAGGAATTTCCCCGAAGCGCTTGAAAAAACGCCGCTCAAAAACTACCAGCAATGCCTGGCCGCCCTGTCTCCCGAGGAACGCAACAAGCTGTTTTCCGGCCTGCTGGACAACGCCCGTTTGAACTGGGCCAACGTGTGCGTCGCCATTTTATTATCCAAGGGTTACATCGACCGCGTCTTCACCACCAATTACGATCCGCTTCTGCGGCGCGCCTGCGCCCTCATGGGATTGTTCCCTTCGGTTTACGATCCTACGGTCGCGCAGGTTTTAAAGCCCGGCGCCTTTCCCCAACAGCTACTGTGCTATTTGCACGGCCAGAGTCCGGAGTTTTCCGTGACCTCCATCAAGGAGAAATCCCAGGCTTACTGGGAATCCGTCGGCGGCCTTCTAAAAGAAGGCGGCAAAGACCGCTCCTGGCTGGTGGTGGGCTACAACGGAGAAAACGATCCGGTGTTCGACCAGATGAACAAGTTGGGCAAATTTGAAAATGGGCTGTTCTGGGTAGGAAACAAGGACGCGCCGCTGAAAAAGCACGTCTTGGATGGACCTCTGGCGGATGGACGACAATCCTCCTACGTATCCGGTTACGACGCCGATTCCTTTTTCGTCGCCCTGTGCCAAAAACTGAAAATCCTGCCTCCGGATTTCATGAGCCGACCGTTCACTTATCTGGAGGACCTGCTCAAAGGCCTCACCAACTTTCCGCTTCCCGGGCAGAACCAGGAAGTCGGCGTCACAAACGCCACCCGCATTCAACTGCAAATGGCCGCCGCCCAGTTGGAATCGCCCAAACAGGATTCCGCCGAGAACAAGGGAATGAAAGAAGCCCTCGCCAAAGCCCTGGAAGCCCCGGACTTGATCGCTTCCATCGTGAAGGCCCAGAGCGCTTTAATGAGAGGCGACATGGACGGCGTATTGGCCCAGCGGGAACAATTCGAGAAAACCCCGTCCCCGCAATTGGGAGAGATGATGGGGTGGGCCTGGATGAGCAAAGGGAAATCCAGTTTTGACCAGGCCGAAGCCGAACTCGAAAATGAGGACAAGCGCTACGAGGGATTCCAGGACGCGAGCGAAAAATTTGAGCTGGCCCTGGGCATCCATTCCAATCTGCATCAGGCCCGCCGCCTGTGGGCGCGCGCGCTCTTGGAGCAGGCCAAACTCAAAACCGGCGACCAGGCCCGGGACCTGTACGCCCAGGCCGAAGAAAAATACCAGAAAACTATCGAAGCCAATCCCGAACTGGCGGACGCGTATTACGGCTGGGGCTACGTCCTGTTCGAATTGGGCAAGATGGAAGACTCCCAGGAGAAAGCCGAAACCTGTTTCGCTCAGGCCGAGGAAAAATATCAAGCCGCGCTTGCCAAAAGGCCCGACCTGTATCTGGCCCACTATGGACTGGGCCATGCCCTGCAAGCCCGCGCCGCCCGGCTAGGCCCAGCAGAAGCCCAGCCCCTGTTGGAAGAGGCCGCGGAAAAGTTCAAGGCCGCGCTCGATTTGACTCCCGATTTTAAAGACGCCATGGCCCAACTCGGAAAACTCAGCCTGCAGTTGGCCGCAACCAAAACGGGGAAAGAAGCCGACGCCTTGCTGGTGCGGGCGGGAGAACAGTTCCGCAACGTTTTAAACAACGACCCCAAAAACCGCGACGCCCATTACGGGTGGGCCAGTACGCTTTCCCTGCGCGCCAAAACCCAACCGGCGGATATCGCGGAAACCATGTATAAAGAAGCCGTCGCCAAGTACGAAGAAACCGCCAAGCTTCAAACTCCGGACGCCACACTGCTCTGCGAGTGGGGCGAGACCTTTCTCTCCCATGCCGCCCTCAAGGAGGAAGGCGAAGAGACGACGGCGCTGTTGGAACAGGCCGCTGAAAAATTCGAGTCCGCCCTCAGCCACGAGCCGGATAATTTCAAAGCCGTCAATCAATTGGGGAATCTCGCCCTGCAACTGGCCAAGGGAAAAGAAGGCCAGGAAGAAATCGATCAATTGCAAAAAGCCGCCAACTGCTTTCAGGATTCCCTGGCGTTGGAATCCAATAACTACGACGCCCACGTGAACCTGGGCAACGCCCACATTCGCTTGTCCTCGCTGGACAAATCCAGCTCCGCGACCCGCCTGAAGGAAGCCGAGGAAGCGTTGGAAGCCGCCGTCAAGCTCAACCCCAACGGACACGAAGCCATGAACCAGTTGGGCAACCTGCTGGTGCGCCGCGCCCGGGCCATCAAGGGAAGCAAGGCCGAAGAGTTGATCGGCAAAGCCGTGGAATATTATAAATCCGCGTTGACGCTCAAGCCCGAGTATCCCGACGCCTTCGCCCATTGGGGCGCTTCGCTGTACAACCTGGCCTGTAGCAAAGAAGGCGCGGAAGCCGAAAAGCTGTTGAAGGAAGCCGCGGAGAAATTCGAGTCGGCCCTCAAGATGGATCCCAAACAACCCGACGCGCTGATCCCCATGGGACTGATCCTCATGGAACAAGCCAAGAGCAAGAAAGGCATCAACGCGCATCCCATGTACGCCGAGGCCAAGAAAAAGTTTCAGCAGGCCGAGGAGATGCGCCCCGGAAGCGCCACCTTCAATCTGGCCCGGCTCATGGCCATCCTCGCCAACGAAAGCGGATGCAAGCAATGGCTGAACAAGTGCCTGGAACTCAAGGTTCTGCCCGATCAGCAATCCCTCCTCAAAGACCCCGGACTGGAGAGCGTGCGCGAATCCAAGTGGTTCAAGCTCCTCATCTACGACGCCTTCGTCGACCAGAAACCC
>JAJDBD010000192.1 GCA_029261575.1 Nitrospinaceae bacterium
TTCGTCCGCCTTCAACCTCATGCAGGACTTTAATAATCTGACTTTCTGTATAACGGGTCTTCTTCATTATCATTCTCCTTTTTTTCGTATTATCCAGGAGAACTCTAATTAGAAGTGGCACTATTTTACGGGAGGATTACAGTTTTATCTTGGGTAGGCGCAGTTTCTTTGTTACAAGACTACGTTATAAAAAACAAATTATCAGACTTTAATAAAGAAGCCCTTAAAAGAAACTCTAAATGGAAAAATGCCAAAGTAAAAGATGATCTTTCTAAAATGAAAGAAAATGAATTTTTAGAAATATTAACGGCTCTTGGGGTTATTGGAAAAAATGTTAAGCAGGAATTGCAAGATGGCTGTTTAAAATTTCGAAATGGATGTGGACATCCTAACTCTTTAAAAATCGGTGAAAATAGGGTTGCGGCACATTTGGAAATTTTAATTTTGAATGTTTATTCCAAGTTTTAAATTTCGCCCTAAATAAACTTTGCGAGGAAGACGCAGGCGACGGCGGCGGGGGAAACGTAGCGGATCAGAAAGGCCCAGACGGCGGCCCAGTGAAATTCCGTTTCGTGCTTCTCGATCTCCGCCTGCGCCGCTTTGGGTCCCCAGACCCAGCCGACGAATATCGCCGTCAACATTCCGCCCAGCGGCAACAGGTAATTCGACGCGATGTTGTCCACGTGATCGAAAAAGGTCATGCCCATCAGTTTGGCGTCCGCCAGCAAACCGAAGGACAATCCAGACGGCACGCCGAACGCAAAAATAATCCCGCCGGAAAATAAAACGGCCTTGGACCGATTCCATCCCCACTGGTCGATGAACCAGGAGACCACCACTTCCAACAGCGATATCCCGGAGGTGAGCGCGGCGATGGCCAGCAGGACAAAAAATATCACGGAGACCAGTCCGCCCAGCGGCATGCTGGAAAAAACCGCAGGTAAAACGCTGAACACCAATCCCGGCCCTTCCATGGGTTCCAGTCCCATCGCGAACACCGCCGGAAAGACCACCATGCCCATCATCAGCGCGATGAAGGTGTCGAACAGCACCACGTACACGGTGGAGGACGTCAGGTTTTCTTTTTCCGGCAGGTAGGAACCGTAGGTGAGCATCGCGCCCATGCCCAGGCTGAGCGAAAAGAACGCCTGCCCCATGGCGATGAGGACGACGTTGGGGGTGATTTTCCCGAAGTCGGGCAGGAGGTAAAACCGCACTCCCTCCATGGCTCCGGGAAGGGTCAACGCGCGGCCCATCAGCAGAAGGAGAAATATTACCAGCGTCGGCATCAGGACGTCGCAGGCTTTTTCGATGCCGCCGTGCACGCCCTTGTAAACGATTCCAACGCACAGAGCCATGAACAGGGCGTGATAAAAAGTCACCTCGCCCGTGTTGGAGATGAAGGAGCCAAAAAACGCGCCCGCCTCTTTTGGGGAAGCAAAATTGATCGCCTGGGTCAGGGACTTGACAATGTAGGCCAGGGTCCAGCCGCCGACCACGCCGTAAAAAGACAGGATGAGGAACCCGCACAACACGCCCATGTAACCGACGCCCACCCAAGGGCCTTTGGGGGCGAGGGTCCTGAAAGCGCCGACCGGGCTGAGTTGGGTTTTGCGCCCGAGGGTGAATTCCGCCAGCATGATGGGCAGGCCGATGACGAAAATGCAGACGAGATAAACGAGAACGAACGCGCCGCCGCCGTTTTCGCCGACGATGTAGGGAAACTTCCACACGTTGCCCAAACCCACCGCCGAGCCGGAAGCCGCGAGGACGAATCCCATCCGGCTGGCCCAAAATCCTCTAGAATTTCCATTCGCCTGGCTCATGGGCGCAGAGTATACCGGGCAACGAGGGCGAGGTAAAGCGCGCATTGACGGCTCTGGCGCCGAGACGCCCAATTGGATTATAATTATCCAGACAGGATAACCATTTAGAATTTATTCCGCCGCACATGCGTCCCGACTTAACCCAAATACTCGACAGCATCCCGAAACTCCCCGGCGTCTATTTTATGAAGGGCGCCAAAGAGGAGATCCTTTACATCGGCAAGGCCAAGGTGTTGCGCAACCGGGTGCGCTCTTATTTTCAAAATTCCCGCTCGCTCCCGCCGCGCACGCGGATGTTTCTGGACCGGGTCCGCGACATAAAATTCCTGACCACGAAGACGGAGATGGAAGCTCTCATTCTGGAGAGCAATTTCATCAAAAAACATCAGCCGCGCTACAACGTTTTACTCAAGGACGACAAGCATTACCCCTATCTGCGCCTGACGACGCAGGAACCCTACCCGCGCCTGGGCGTGGTGCGGCGCGTCAAAAAGGACGGGGCGACTTATTTTGGTCCCTACACCATGGTCAAGGAGGTCCGGGAAACCATCCGCCTCATCTACAAAATTTTTCCCCTGCGGCAGAGCCGGGACCGTCTGGAAGGCGAAGCCGTTCGCCGACCCTGCCTGAATCATCAGATGGGCCGTTGCCTCGCCCCCTGTGCGGCGAAGGTAACGCCGGAGGAATATTCACTGGTTGTGCGCGACGCGATTTTATTTCTCAAGGGGCGCAGTTCCGAGTTGCTCGACAGCCTCAAGGAAAAAATGCGGGAGGCCTCCGGCAAAATGCAATACGAACAGGCCGCCGCTTTTCGCGATAAAATCTCCGCCGTCAAAACCGTCCTGTCCAAACAAAAAATCATCTCCACCAATCTGGACGACCGCGACGTGGTCGGGTATTGCCGCGAACAGGGCCGGGCCATGGCGCAGGTGTTGATCGTTCGCGGCGGAAAAATGCTGGGCGAAAAAATATTCACGCTCGACAATCCAAACGAACGGGACGCCAACGAAACCCTGTCCGCTTTCCTCAAGCAATATTATGCGGAAGAAGAACTGTTTCCCAAAACCATTCTGCTTCCCCACGAGGTGGAGGACTCGCAAGTGATCGCCGATTGGTTGTCGGAGAAAAAAGGCGCGCGGGTATTTCTGGAGGTTCCAAAAATCGGCAGGAACCGCGACCTGGTTCGCATGGCCGAGGAAAACGCCCGCTTCGCCATGAACAATGAAATGGACCGTCAGGACGTGAGCGAGCGGTGCCTGCAGGAATTGCAACAAACCCTGGACCTGAAAACCTATCCGGAAACGATCGAGGGTTTTGATATTTCCAACATCTCCGGTTCCCATGCCGTGGGTTCCATGGTTCACTTCTCCAACGCCAAGTCCGATAAGGCCAAATACCGGCGTTTTCAAATTAAAGACGTTCAGGGAATCGACGATTACGGCATGTTGCGCGAAGTGATGACCCGCAGATACCAACGGCTGTTGAAAGAGGATTTGCCCTTGCCGAACCTGATCTTGATCGACGGCGGCAAAGGCCACCTCAACGCCGGCTGGCGGGTTCTGGAGAGTTTGAATATTACGGAGAGGGTCGATCTGGTGTGCGTCGCCAAGGGAAAGTTTCGCAACAACACGGCCACGGACGAGGTTTATTTGCCGGGCCGGAAGGAGCCGACCCTGTTTCAGGAAAACTCTCCTCCCCGGTTTTTGCTCCAGCGCGTGCGCGACGAGGCCCACCGTTTTGCCGTGAGCTATCACAGAAACCTGCGCGGTAAAAGGACTCTCACCTCCCCGCTGGAGACCATCGCCGGAGTGGGGAAAAAGCGGCGCTTGATTTTACTGAAAAGATTCGGCAGTCTGGAAAATATCAAGCGGGCGACGGTGGAGGAACTGGCGGCGGTTCCCGGCATTCCCGAACCGCTGGCCCGCAAAATTCATATCGGGATATGAATTTCACAAAATCGGACGAATAATTTTTTGAAAGGAGAACGATCATTTTGAAAATCGCAATTCGGAGTTTGGCGCTCTGCGCGTTTATTCTGTTTTCCGCTCCGGCGGTGGGAGAAGAGCCTCCCGCGGATTTTATCGAGTTGGCCGGGAAACTGAAAACCATCGAACTGGATTTAATTGACAAGAAAATTAAAAGCGATTTTGAAGGGGTTTATAATTTGCAACATCCCTTTTTTCGGGAAAAGGTCAGCTTGGACGAATTTAAATTTTTCGACGGCCAAACAGTTCACAATTTCCTGGAAAAGCATTTCATCCATATTTCCGGTGGGGACGAAAAATTTAAGGAATATATTAAAAAAAGCAAACAAAAAACCGACGCCCTTGGCAACCCCACCCCGCGAATTTTCAAGATTTCGAGTATGCCGGGATTCCGCCCCAAAAAAATATCCGTGGAAATGATTGAAATCAGCAAGGACAAGAAACTGGCGCGCATCAATTTCAAGATGGAAGGGAAGGCCATGTTCCCTCCGCAAATCTGGCGCGGTTTCCAGATAATCGACTGGAAGGAGGAAGGAACGGATTATTGGGAAAACGTAGACGGTAAATGGGTCATCACCGTATTGAAACAGATGGCGAGCATCAGCGGCGCCAAAAGCGCGCAATTTTTTATTCCCGACCAAACCAAACTTTGGGATACAATGGACTTCTTCGCCGTGGATCCAAATAAACTTTCCCCGAGCAAACCTTGAGCGATCAGAAAAGTAAGAATCCATGAACGCCGACTCCTACCTGCCGTATCACCAATCCTGGTTGGAAGACGACGAGATCAACGAAGTGGTCGACACGCTAAAATCAGGATGGTTGACCACCGGACCGAAAACAAAATCCTTTGAGGAAGCGTTTAAAAATTATATCGGCTCCAAACACGCTATCGGGCTGAACTCCTGCACCGCCGGACTGCACATGTCCCTGGCCGTTCAGGAGTTTGAACCCGGCGATGAAGTCCTGGTGCCGCCCATCACCTTTCCCGCGACGGTCAACGTCGTGGTTCACCAAAATTTAAAACCGGTTTTCGTCGACGTCGAACCCGACACTCTGAACCTTGACGCGACCAAACTGGAGGAAAAAATCAGCCCCCGGACCCGCGCCATTATTCCCGTCCACTTCGCCGGGCACGCCTGCGACATGGACGCCATCGACGCCGTCGCGCAAAAACACAAACTGTGCGTGATCGAAGACGCGGCCCACGCCATCGAAACGCGATACAAGGGGAGAAAGGTCGGAACCCTGGGGAGCCTCGCCTCCTTCAGTTTCTATGCCACTAAAAATATCACCACCGGCGAGGGCGGTATGCTGACCACCGACGACGACGACCTGGCGGAGAAGATCCGCGTCATGCGCTTGCACGGGTTGAGCCGGGACGCCTGGAAGCGGTACGGCAAATCCGGATTCGCCCACTGGCAACTGCACGCCCCAGGCTTCAAGTACAACATGTCCGACATCAACGCCTCGCTGGGAATCCATCAACTTAAAAAAGTGGACCGGTTCCTTGAAATTCGCAAGCGCTACGCCGCCCGCTACAACGAAGCCTTTGGCGAACTGGAAGAGGTGGAGCCGCTGGCGGTTCGGGACTACACCGATCCCGCTTATCATATTTACGTTCTCATTCTCAAGCTCGAGCGCCTGACTCTCACTCGCGACGAATTTTTAAACGCCATGCAAGAGGCGGGAATCGGCATGGCGGTGCATTTCACTTCCCTTCATCTGCAACCGTATTTCAAAGAACGCTTCAATTCCCATATCGAGCCGTTGCCCAACGCGGCTCACTGTAGCAACCGCATCGTCTCCCTCCCCCTGTATCCAAAAATGACGCCCGCCGACGTCGAACGGGTGATCTCAACCGCTACGGCGCTGATTAAGAAGCATCGCGCCTGAGGGTTTGAACTTTCGCCGCGTCGCGGGCCGCCGCGCATTGAAACGTCATGTCGATACTAAGAAAGCTTGTCGACTCCCTCGGCAGA
>JAJDBD010000193.1 GCA_029261575.1 Nitrospinaceae bacterium
CCCGGCGCCGGTCAGTAATTCCCGTCGTTCATATTAGAATCATCGGAATTCGACGGAACGTAGTCGCGGGGTTTCCTGCCCGGTTTTTTAAACAGTCCGGACGTGACCCGGCCGGTCATGCTGTCGCCAAAGCCCTTCCAGTACTTTTTGCTCAACTGCTTGCTGGAAATGAGTTTTTGGAGCTTTCCCTTGGCGTTTAGAATTTTAACTGGATAGAACATTCCTACCTCCGGTTAATGGGATCCCGGATTCCAAAAAGTTACGAGAGACTTTTGCAGATAAAGACGGGTTGCGATAAGATGCGTCTTAAAAGCGCTCGGCTTTTTGGAAAACCCGTTTACTTGGATGAGCCGTTTGAAAACGGCAAACCAAATATGCTCAACGCTTTGGGGAAGGGGCGTGTCTACATTATACGATGAAAACTTATACAAAAACGATTCAAAAATTTACTGTTTCCGGCGCCCGATTGCGCCGGTTTTTTAAGTCCCCGATTTTCAACGCAACTCTGGCATTGTGCGTCGTTTTGCCCGGCCTGTCGGCCTGCGACCGCAAGCTCAAGGAGCACCCGGTTCCAGCGGATATGGAACGCCGCCTGGCAATGAAAAAAGATCCCACGCTCAAGGCGAAAGAAATTACCGGCACGGTTTCGCTCGACCCCGCTCTGCAGGATAAAGTTCGGCCAGGGACGATGCTGTTTATTTTCGCCCGGCCCAAAGGCGCGACCGGCGGTCCGCCGCTCGCGGTGAAACGGTTGCGAAACGCCCGCCTGCCTTACGATTTTAAAATCGGGCCGTTGGAAGTGATGATCCCCAACACGCCGTTTGAAGGCGAGCTGGATTTGACTGCGCGGCTGGACGGCGACGGCAACGCCAAAGCCTCGCCGGGGGACATTGAGGGAAGCCTGTCTACGCAGGCCGGGGCAAAAGATTTGACCCTGATCCTGAACCGCCAGATTCCGTCGCCCAACGCGGAGAAAAGCCAGGTGACCGGCGTGATCGAAATGAGCAAGAACGTCGCCCCCGCAAATTTATCCCCGACCGCCGCGTTATTTTTATTCGCCCGCCCGCGCGGAGTGGAGCGCGGACCGCCCCTGGCCGTCCAGCGCATTGCTCCGGTGAAGTTGCCGTTTGATTTCGCGCTTGGCCAGCAGGACGCCATGATGCCCGGAACGCAGTTTGAAGGCGAAGTGACGATCATCGCCCGGTTATCCATGACCGGGACGGCCATGCCGAATCCGGGAGATATCGAAGGCTACGCCGCAGTCTCCGCCGGCGACGTCGGATTAAAAATCACCCTCGACCACGTCGTCTCCAAGGAAGAACCTGAAGGATAACCACCGATGAACACAGATGGACACGGATCGGCGAAAGCGCCGGCGCTCATCTGTCAGGCTGAGCCTGTCGAAGCCCATACTAAACCTGGCGAAAAGCCCTCTCTTTATTCCTCTCCCCACCGGGAGAGCGCTCACGGAGCGACGGATGAAGGTGAGGGGGATTTTATAAGGCCGAAGGCCGTCCAATTTTGTATTTGAACCGTACGGAGACAAACAAACCCCATGCCCTGCGCCTTCCACGCCAAACGGCCAGTTCCCTTTGATGATCTTGATCCGGGTTGCCAATTTAATGTTGCGGAGAAGGAACTTGGTAATTTCAAGGATAAATCCTGGTGCGAGTTTCATTTGTCCATGGAAGGCGAAGATGCAGAGAAAATGCGCAAAACGGAATGGTATGAAGCAAAGGTTAAGCGCTTTAACCAAAGAATATTCAAACATATTGAGGACGCTAAAAAAGACGGAATCCCCTGCGACCTGAGTGGGGTGACGTTTCCCGGCGAAATATATTTTGAAGAGGTTGAGAAATTCCCGAAAATTTTATTTTTCATCGCCAAATTTTACGAATTGGCCAGTTTCGCCAACACCCAATTTTACGAATTGGCCCTTTTCGACAGCTTCCAAATTCTCAAAGAGGTCTGTTTCGACAACGCCCAATTTTACGAAGGGGTGAGTTGCGCCTCCACCCAATTTTACGGATTGGCCAGTTTCGACCACGCCCAATTTCACAAAGAGGCCAGTTTCTACCACGCCCGATTTTACAAATGGGCTAAGTTCGATCACGCCCACTTTCAGGAAGAGGGCAGTTTCGACAACGCCCACTTCCACGAAGGGGTTAGATTCGACGAGGCCCATTTTCACAAAAAGGTCAGCTTCGACCACGCTCAATTTGAAAAAGTGGGCAGGTTCGTCAACGTCCATTTTCACAAAGATGCTAGGTTCCTCAGCGCCCAATTTCATAAAGATGCTAGGTTCAACAACGCCCATTTTCACGAAGAAGCCAGATTCGACAACGCCAAATTTGAAAGACAGGCCAATTTCGCCTACGCCAATTTTGAAGGAAAGGCCAGATTTGCTGATTCCCAATTTGAAAAACTGGCCATTTTCGCCGATGCCCAATTTCGCCATTCGGCCAGATTCGCTCGCGCCAAATTTGGAGGGCGTGCCAATTTTTCATCCCGCTTAACTTCCCCGAATAACGAGGAAAACAGTGTTGCTTCTTTCTCCGGTCCAGTTTCCTTCAAGAAAGCTTTGTTCATAAGGAAAGCTCGATTTAACAATCGCCATTTCTTGGATACAACCGATTTTTCCAAGTGTATCTTTCGCTGGGCGCCAAGCTTTCACAATAGCCAACTGCACCAGGACACGGATTTTGAGGAGGCGGACTTTCAAGATAAAAAATCCTATGGAGCGGAGCGCGCTTACCGTACGCTGAGACTGGCGATGGAAAACGTCCGCGCCCGCCGCGAGGAGGGAAAATTCTACGCGCTGGAACAACAAAGTCTGCGCGAACAACGCAAAATAATGATTTTCGAGGCTATCTCCGCCCTATTTAATAAAACTTCATGGCGTAAAGATAAACCCAAGGAAATTCTTTTGGAATTGGGCACCGCGATTTGGGACTGGATGGTTTCCGGGTTGTATGAAATTACCTCGAACTACGGCCGGAGTTCTGGACGGCCTTTAATAGGGCTAGTATTGCTCACCGTCTTTTTTATGGCGCTCTATGGCGGCCTTTCTTTTAATTCCAAAGGCGGAGAAGCTTGGGAGGAAGGCAAAATTTCTG
Source organism: Nitrospinaceae bacterium (assembly GCA_029261575.1). Taxonomy (GTDB): domain Bacteria; phylum Nitrospinota; class Nitrospinia; order Nitrospinales; family JACRGP01; genus JAJDBB01. The sequence goes on from JAJDBD010000193.1 coordinate 3,117, forward strand.
TGTTCACCGTCCAACAGGTGGTGCGTCCGTTCAGCGCGTGGTTTAAAACCGGCGAGGAATTCATCTTTACAAATATTTCCGACCACGTGGTTTTGATTCAGGCGCTGGCCGCTGTGCAGTCCGTTTTCAGCGTCGCGTTTCTCGCCCTGTTCCTTTTGGCCCTTCGCTGGCGGTTCAAGCGCGGTTAACGGGTTGCCGTCGGGCCATGAAACCCACTATCGCGCACAGGGCAATGCACAGCCAACAAAACCAATCTCCGTTTTGGGAGTAGAACGTGCCGGGATTCGGATTGGGTAGAATCTCCGCTTGAACCAGAGCTTTTTCGAATAACGGTGTGGTTTGGCGGATGCGACCGGTCGGGTCGATGACGCCGCTGATCCCGGTGTTGGCGGCGCGC
>JAJDBD010000194.1 GCA_029261575.1 Nitrospinaceae bacterium
ACTTGAAAAACGATTCCGTCAATAAACTCAATGTAACCAGAGAAGTTTCCCTCAAACTTTTTTCCTTCGGCAGAGGCGTTTAAGATATTGAGCGCGAGATCCTTGACGGTGAGTTTTACCGAACCCAGTTCAAATTCCCAGGGCGTGTGGTCGGCCATCAGGATATTGAGGTTGTAGTATTTCCCCGGACTGACGTCGACGTCCACCTGGTCGACGCTCAGGTCGCCTATCGGAGGATTGGCGCCGGTCAGCGGAATATACTTTTTCATCAATTTTTTTAACGGGAGGTTTTGCGGTTGCTCCAGTTCGCCGAAAATCTCAAAATCCGGGTAATAGGCCCAGACTTTGACGGGGATTCCATCCAGTTCCAGACATGCGCCGATTGAAGAGGTGTAGGTGGCCTTTCCCGAAAACGGCTCCGCAACCATAAAGCGGGCAAAAATTGAATCGATGCAAATGTATTTCGGGATCAACGACCAATCAACGTCTGGAATTCCAATGGTGAGGAAGGAGTAGGAGACGTCGAGTCCCGCTTCGGCTTTTGACAGATAAATCCCAATCGCTTCCAACTGCAAACTTTTAATTTTGTCGTTAACCGCTGGAGGAATTTGGGCGCCTAAATCTTTCGGTCCGGAAATATCAACCAGGTCTTCAAACTTTTTGATCGAAACGCCCTTAATATTTTCAGCTTTCAGCATGATCCCGTCTATCCCCGGAGCGATCATTGCGTGGACGTCGGTCGCGATACCGGCGCTTTTTGCCTCAAATTTTCCCATGTAAGCCAGGACCGGAGAATAGGTCGGGTTTTCCTTTTGCCACTTTCCGCTGGGCAGGGAGAAGATGTTGAACTGCGCCTGTTTGAATTCCATCTTGCCGAACTGGATATCAATTCCCAGGTTGGCCGAGAGGTAAATTCCAACCGGGGTCTTATTTTCTTCCCAGGGGTAGGCGTTTTTAGCCAGGGGCGGCAGTTTCTTTACGGTTTTTGGAACGACGATAGGACCGGACAAAGTCAACAACTGTCCTTTGGCGAAGGAGTGATCGAACATGCCCGCGACGCCGCTCGGCGCCAATTTGCCGACGAAACTGATTCCCTTGTCCAACTGAACGTTTAGTTTTTTAAATTCGAAGGGATCGGTGGAGACGATGAAATGGGAATCGGTCAGGATCAATCGGTCCAGCGGCGATTCCTGCCTCGCCTCGGCAGAGGCGCCGACGTCGGGCAATGTGGGAAGGTCGGGGAAACTGTCGGAAAATTTCCAGGGATGGGCGCCGGACGTTTCGTCGATCAGGTCGTATTGAATGACCGCGCTTAAATTATTTTTGGCGTCGAGCGTAAATGTCGCTAGGATTGGTAGATTGGGACGGTGCAAGGAAGAGGTTGCGCCCAGAAAAGGAGACACGCCCCTAATAATTACCTGGGTTTCACTGACCTGTGGTGAAACGTCTTTTGCTTGGAAGATGGCAACTTCCACTCCGTTGTAGTAGTCGTCGACGATCGCTGTGAGTTGGGCGTAGGCGGGAACCCGCGTCGAATAAATCGTGACCTGCCCGTTGACGATTTTTAATGCTTCTCTAAGGAAGTGGATGTCCATCATGTCACCGCGTTATGCCAGGCTTTTGGAACGGCGCCCGGCACCCTATACTTGTTATAAATAAAATTGGCGCCCTGCATGGCCCCGGCGATGTTACAAGGGTAGGCCGTAATTACCCAAGTGTTTGGAAACGCCCATTGAGTAATGGACGGGGTGGTAAGCAAATGTGGAAGGTTTTTATATTGTAGAATTATTTCGAATTTAACATGAGTTGCCGCTGCTGGAGGAACAGGAAGTCCAAAGTTCGGCCACACGACGGCCATAGTCCCAAGGTAGAGAGCTCTGGCTAAATCTTTGATTGCTTTTTCTGCCACCCTCCACCGTCCATATTGGTTCCATGCGCCCCATTGAGGAACCACATTTTGAGGAATATTGGGTCCGCCTAATCCCAACCCAAAAATATGACCCTTATCCACCTCCAGTTCGCCGACGGTGATCCAGCCGCCGGATGGATTTGGATTAACATGAGGACCTACCGCTCCGCTTGGGATCACGATGCCGGAAACCGAGACAGGGCGGGGACCAAGTTGGAAAGTGCCCGGTGGCGGAGCAGGAGTCAGCGTTTCCGTGACGATGGTTACGGGTCCGTAATTCCCCCCTAAATACCCTCCATACGCCAGCCGGTTTTTCACGCCGTTGCGATAACAAGTGGTAAAGGGCGTGGTATTTGGAGTGATGGTGTACGGCATTGGTAGAACCCGTAAAGGTTGAGGCCGGCCCCTATAATGAAGCCGTCCAGGTTTTTACTTCCCCGTGTCGATGTGGTGCTTCAGGTGGTGCAAGGGCGTATCGACGTGAACGTGTTGCCCTTTCTGCACGGAATCCACATGCGGTGTGGACTGGGCGTCCGTATGGATTCCCTGATGAGTGGTATCCACATGGGCTTTGGCGCCCGTATCAATATGAATGGGTCTCGATCCGCCTCCAGAGCTTCCGCCGCCGCTTCCACCCCTGTCGACATGAGGTCCTGCAGAGTCCGCGTGACGGCCCTTGGAGCGGGTATCAACGTGATGAGTCCCCGTGTCCACATGCGAACCTTTTGTTCCGCTCCCGCCGCCGGATCCGCCCAAGTTCAAGTCGACATGCTTGGACGCGGCGTCGATGTGCGGTCCCGCCGCATGGTCCAGATGCGGAGTTGAGTGGTCCAGGTGGGGAGTGTTCTGGTCCGCATGAGCGCCCGGTATGCCGGCGTCAATGTGTCGTCCGCCTTGATCGACATGACCGCTCGGGACGTCAATATGAGGACGGCCCGGAACGTCGACATGGGGGGTGAGAGGCGTGTCGATATGCGTTCCTTGTCCCCCTCCTCCGCCGCCCCCGGGCGTGTCGATATGCTTGCCAAGATCTATATGATGGCCCAGCACGTTGTGGTCGAGATGGGGTTTGGTATCGACGTGCGGTATGTTATGCGGCTTGTTGACGTCAAGATGTTTGCCTTGATCCACATGATGGCCTTGAATCGTGCTGTCAACGTGGGGATGGGTGTCAATATGGTTATTATCTTGCCTGGCCATGACGCCTCCTCGATCAGGTTGGGTTAGCGGTTGTTTTGATTTTCGTTTTTTCGTTAAACGTCGATATGTTCCTTCGTATTCACATGCGGTTTGGTATCCACGTGCGGTAAAACGCTATGATCCAGATGCGGCACGACGGGCGTATCAATGTGCGGCGCGCCCGTGTCCACATGGGGGTGATGATCCGTATGAAAATGCGGCAACCAATGCTTGTCCGAGTGAATATCTACATGATGACCCGTGTCCACATGATGCGATCCGGTATCCACATGGACTTTGCCCGGAGTGTCGACATGCGGCGCGGTGGGCGTGTCGAGATGCGGCCCGTGACCCGTGTCGATATGATGGACGCTGACGTCCGCGTGCAATCCGGGAAACGCCAGCTTGAGGGCCTCCTTAACAATGTTCTCCGGATACATGCCTCTCAGGATCGTGGCCGCCGTGTTGGGACCAAAGCCGTGCAAGGCCTGGCCGATCTCGTCCGCGCCGTAACCTAAAATAGCCTTTGTGTCGTCGGCGATTTGTTGGCCGGTGCGGCCCAGGGTGTGTTGCAGTATCGCGCCGATCTCCTTGGGAGTTTGCGTGATTCCCTTGATGAGTTTCTTTTTAACAAAATTCAACCAATGCTTGGCGTTGAGCAAAAATGCGGATAATACTTTCTTCACCTCGGGTTCCACGATGCCCACCATATTCGCAAAAGGTTTCTCGGCGGTTTTCAATTCCAAATTCGCAGGGAGAGTGAAGCCTGTTCCGTCGAATTCAAACGTTCCCTTGACCAGCGTCGCGGAAGGCTCCAGGTCTTTGAGACCCACTTTGACGTCGCATTCAATATCCAAATCAAAATCAAGAGACCCCAGCTTGCCAAAATCGAAAGTCTTGTCGATTTTGACCGTGATGGAACCCTCGGCCGACATTGTTGTGAGACCGGAAACCGTGGCTTTGAGATCGAATTCGACGTCCAGAAGTTGTTGCCCATTGCCGTCAACCATTTTTCCTTTAAATTCAAATTCCAGCCCGCTCAAGGTGATAAAAACATATGCACCCAGTTGACTCGCGCCCAGAAAAGTGATTTTCCCCGAAAATAATATATGCGGTTGCTTGAGTTCCTTTTCGACGGGAGCCGTCTGGTAAAAAGTCGACACCGAAAATATGGGACCCTTTTTATCGTCTTTCTCGTCCGTGATGGTCAGGAAATCCTCGCCGTAAATTTTCATCGGCGACATTATGGCGGTGGCGCTGATTCCGTTATTGGTGTTGACAACCACTTTGACCTCGACCCACCAGGAAAGTATTTGCAACTTTCCGTTGACGATGATCCCTTTCCTGAATATCGGGAGCCTGGCAATGATCGTGTCGGTCGGCACGATATACAATTGAGCTTCTTGCGAAACGTCGATTGAGTCGCCGTTCAGTTTAAGTTCGTAGTGTATTCGGTTGAATATATCGGCGACGTACCAAAGCTCGCCCTTCTTGTTAACCGTGATGAGGGTTTGTTGCGGGTTGTTGGGCAGGTCGACGTTGCCGTACTGTTGGAAGGCGCTGGCGGTATTGGGAATGTCCCGGTCGTCCAGGGCTTTGGCGACGGACTTGGGCATCTTGAACGTTCCGGTTCCAAAGATGCCTATTGTGTCGAGAACGCTCAGCAACTGCGGAGGGACAGGATTCTTTAGTTCGCCCGTCAGCTCTTCCACCACGTTTTTCAAAGTAATGTCGCTGACGGCGCCGATCAAAATGCTTTGCAAGGGGTCCGCCGAATCGATAAAAACCGTGATGGCGCTGTCAAAAGTCCCGACGTCCACCTGCGCGGAGACGCCAAGGCCGGGAACCCATTCCCAATCGATGGTTCCTATCAGCGCCACTTCTCTCAGCTTGATGATCCAGAACTGGAGCGATTTGTTTTTGCCGTCGTGATTGACGGTCCGGATATCGCCCGACAACTCCGCTCCGTCGGCGACAATCATCAAGGTCAAATCGAACTCGCAGTTAGCCCCCTGGATGGGAACGGTCAGACTGCCGGTCAAATAAATTTCCGGGTCTCCCCCGTCGAAACCCAGGCCCAAAATCCCCTCAATTTTTATCTTTTCCTTATACGCGCCCGACAATGAAGCGATGAGCCTGGAGTTGGATATGGGATCAACGGGATCGACCGTCAATGCGATCCCCAGGTTGAAATTAACCGGCAACGATAAAAATCCGCGGATCAGTTTCGTCGCCTTGTTCAGGTCCATATTGATATCCGCGTAGACATTTAACCCGCGCTGTAATCCGTTGGACTGCGGAGGCAGGGAGATTTTTTTAGTTTTAATAACGGGATTGTTGAACTGAGCCAGGTTGAGGAAACTGATATTGGTGGGAACGATGGAGCCGACCACCATCAGAATCCCGTTGAGAGTCAGTACGTCGTCAAATTTTTTCAGAACCCCGCCGATTCCGGGAATTTTTTCCAGCGTCCCTTCGGGGATTTCCATGGCCAGGGCGAAGCCCCATTCGCCGACGCGCGCAACCTCGAACGCCAGGCTCCCAAATTCCTTCATCTGCGTGCCCAGCATGAAAGCGTAAACGTCGCCCTGTTTGGAAAATATGACCGAAGAATCGTGGAAGGTGAGATCGAATTTTTCGGGCAATTTAAAATGGCCGTCGGTCAACCCCTTCAAAATTTGCGAGAGCGTGATTTCCTTGACCTCGCTCCGCACCATCACGTCTCCGGGAGTATTGTAGGCAACCTGCAAGGTAAGGTTGTCGATGAAGTCGATATAGCCCGAAAAAGAACCGCCGAGGGTATGGCCGTCCCCGGAGGAGGCAAAAATATCCAGAGCCAGGTCCTTGACGGTAAAATGGACGGGACCCATTTCGATTTTCCAGGGAACGCTGTCCGCCATCAGGATGTTGAGGTTGTAGTACTTCCCAGGAGCGAGGTCCAGTTGTACCTGGTCGACGCTGAGGTCGCTTACCGGAGGATTGGCGCCCGCAAGGGGAATGTATTTTTTCATCAACTTCTCAAGGGGGAGGTTTTGCGGGCTGTCCAGCTTGCCGAAAATTTCAAAATTGGGGAAATACGCCCAGACGTCTATGGGAATTTCGACAAGGTCCAATTTGGCCCCTATTGAAGCGGTGAGGGAAGGTTTCGACGTCAATGGGGCGACAACCATAAACTTTGCAAAAATGGAGTCGAGCGTAAAAAACTTTGGAATCGCCGTCCAATCGACGTTTGGAATTCCAATCGTGAGAAACGAATATCTTACGTCGAGGCCTTTTTCGGTTTTCGCCAGGAAAACCCCGACCGCCTCCAACTGCAGGCTTTGGATTTTATCTTTGACCGGCGCGGGAATTTTGGTTCCCAAATCATCGGACCCAGAAATGTCGACCAAGCTTTCAAAGTTTTTAATAGAGACTCCGCTGATATTTTCCGCGCCCAACATCACGCCGTCCATCCCCACGATAATGCTAGCCCGAACGTCGGCGGAGATATTGGCGCTTTTAACCTCAAACTTTCCCGTGTAGGCCAAAGCAGGAACGTAGGAGAGGTTTTCCTTTTGCCATTTTTCGCTCGGCAGGGAGAAAATGTGGAACCGCGCCTGGTTGAATTCCATTTTTCCAAACTGGATATCCACGCCCATGTCGGCCGTCAGGTAAATTCCCGGCAGGGTTTTATTTTGTTGCCAGGGATAGACGTTTTTTTGTAAGGGAGGAAGTTTCTTAATCACCTTGGGAAGAACGATGGGGCCGGACAAGGTCAATTGCTGACCTTTGGAAAAAGAGCGCTCGAATACTCCGGCAACGCCGGTCGGCGTCAGTTTCCCGGCGAAACTGATTCCCTTATCCAAAGTTACTTTTAATTTTTCAAATTCAAACGGGTTCGTTGAAACCAGAAGATACGAATCGGTCAGGACTAATCGATCCAGTGGAGAAATCTGTTTTGCCTCCACGGAAGCCCCGAGGTCAAAAACTGAAGGCAAGTCGGGGAAACTGTCGGAAAACTTCCAGGTAGAAGCGTCGACAACGTCTCCTATTAATGTGTATTGGAAAACGACGCCCAGGTTTCCCTTTGCGTCCAGGGTGAAGGTTGCCAGGACAGGGAGGTTGGGACGATTCAAAAAGGAAGATTTACCCTGTATGGCAACCTGGGTTTTGGAGTCCTTTGGAGAAACATCCTTGGCGTCTTCTATAGAAATGGGCTGACCGTTGTAATAGTCGTTGATCAGATCTTTAATAGTCGGCGCGTTCGGGTGGGTCGAGTCGATGGTTACCCGGCCATTGGCGATCTTTAATGCGCTTTTAAGTTCGTCGATATTCATGGTTTATGCGACGCTCCAATAATTCGGAAACGGTCTTGGAACAAAATAGTTCCGTAAAATATCCGGACCATGCTGAACTCCGCCAATATCGCAGGGAAAGGCAGTCATGTACCAGGCAATTGGGAAGGCCCATGCCGTGATGGATGGGGCGATTTCCAAATGCAGTAAGGTTTTATATTGCAAGGTCACTTCGTATTTGATGTACGTTGCCGCCGGCAACGGTATCGGTTGATTCAATCCCAGCCAGATCTGGTTTTTATTCGCGAGAGGCTGGGTCAGGGATTGGGCGAGGATATTTATGTCTCTTTCGTAGTACCTCCAGGCGCCGAACTGTTGCCAGTGGGCCCATTGAGGAACCACATTGGCTTCAATGTTCGGACCTCCCAGTTCCAAAGCAAAAATGTGGCCCTTATCAATTCCCGGCTCTCCGACGGTAACCCATCCTCCTGAAGGATTGGGATTGGCGTGGTGGCCGACGGCGCCGAGAGGGATAACAATGCCGGAAACGGAAACGGGGCGAGGGCCAGGCTGAAATACGCCGGGAGGAACGGCTGGCAAAAGGGATTGAGTGTGTATGGTGACGGGTCCGTAATTTACCACGTAGTAATTCAAGCGGCTCTGGGGGCCGCCGTTTCGGTAACAATCGTTCGCAATCGTTGGCGGGTCGTTTTGGATCGTATAAGCCATATCAAAACCTCGGAATTAGAAAAGCTACGCTTCTAGCCAGGTTGAGAGACGCTTCAATAGACTAAACTTCTATTTTGGAACTTGAAATCAAATTTCGGATAAAGTATTGGTGCGGAATATTAAATTGTTATAAATTTAAAGTAAACAAAAAAAGTCCGCTCAACTAAAGTTTTTTTCGTTTGTCATTCTATTTTTGAAAAAAAATAAATTATAGAGAAATTATTCAAGGGGTTGTGGTTTTAGCTCCTCTGGTCCGTTTGGACAACCGATCCAGTTTTATGAACCATCTTCTAGTGAGGCGCTGGTGATGTGATGGCGGGTTTTTCGACGACGCTAAAGAGTGTTTCGAGGATCAGGATTTGGCCGGGGAGTTTATTACGAAACTTTCGTGGGGCGTCTCGCACTTCACGCCCCCGATCACCCAACGTTTCGCCCTCCGCAGAGGAGTGAGGAGTGGTGCCCCCAGATAGACAAACCTCGAACCAAATTCTTGATGTTTTGTCCGAGTGGAATACCTATCTTGAGAAACATGTTCCTTATTATCAGGAGCTGGGGCTATGAGCAATATTTCTCTGGCTTTGGTTCCCAAAAATGACTTTAAAGCTGTTGCAACACCCCCTGCCCTCAAGGAAAATGCCACGCCATTTTCTATTCGGCTGACTCCAAGTGAGAAAGCTTACCTGACACAAAAGGCAGGTAGCAGACCACTGGGCGCATATATTAGGGAAGAATTGCTTGGAAAACAAGCCAGTTTGCGGCGCAAGGAACGCAAGCCGAAAGTAGATGAGAAACAAGTGGCAGCTCTGCTTGCGGAGTTAGGGCAATCACGCATTCCCTCCAACCTGAACCAACTTGGCTAAAGCCGCCAATAGGGGTACGCTGGGAACCTCTGAAGAGATTGAGCAACAATTACAAGACGCCTGTGCGGCGGTGCTTGCGATGCGGGAAGCGTTGTTTATTGCTCTGGGTTTGCGGTCAGGGTCAGAGACATGATCCTTGAAGGCAATGCGCGAGGCGGGGCTAAGAATCTTGCTTTGCACCTCATGAAAGATGAAAACGATCACATCACTATCCATGAGTTGCGTGGTTTTATGTCTGACCGACTTGTACCCGCACTCAATGAGGTTCACGCCGTTAGCCGTGGCACTAAAGCCAGGAAATTCCTATTTTCGCTCAGTCTGAATCCACCACAGACAGAGGCTGTCAGCACCGCCGATTTTGTAGACGCCATTGAGCGCGTCGAGCGCAAGCTGGCATTAAACGGGCAACCGCGTGCCATTGTCTTTCATGAAAAGCAAGGTCGCCACCACTGCCATGCCGTTTGGTCAAGAATCGATAGCGCGCAAATGAAAGCCATCCCCTTGCCATACTCCAAGATGAATCTTCAAGATGTTTCCCGCGAACTGTATTTTGATCATGGCTGGCAATGCCGAAAGGCTTTATATCCAAGAATGAGCGCAGCCCCGATAACTTCACACTGGCGCAATGGCAGCAAGCCAAACGTATAGGCAAAGACGCTAAGGCCATAAAGGCCACGATTCGGGATTGCTGGGCGGCCAGTGATAGTCAAGCCAGCTTTCGGCAAAGTCTAAAGGAACAAGGTTATATCCTGGCGCAAGGGTCTCGCCGCAGTTTTGTGGTCGTTGATCAGTCGTGCGAAATATACGCCGTCCCGAAATGGCTGGGCTTGCGTGTCAAAGAGGTAAGAGCCAAACTCACTCAGCAAGAAAATTTACCCACCGCTGAGCAGGCTAAAGCGGATATTGCCAAAAACATGATGAATAGGCTTTCTGCGCTGAGGCAAAGACAAGCCACCGCGATACAGGACCGGGTCCAATCACTAAAAAATGAAGCGGAGGTCTTAAAGCAGAACCATATTAAAGCCCGCAAGGCGCTTGCGCATCGCCACGAAATACGAGCGCAGGAAGAAACGCAAAACCGCCAGAAGCGCTATAGCAAAGGTATCATCGGTCTATGGGATCGTTTGACCGGAAAGCACAAACGCATTGCCAAGCAAAATGCGCAGGAAACAACTCTTGCAAAGCAAAGGGATCAGGCAGAAAAAGATCACTTAATTTTTGATCAACTTGAGCAAAGCCGCACCCTGCAAGGCCGCTTGGAACGGCTCCAAAGCTTTGATCAGAGACAAGAAAAAGCTTTAACGGATGACTTCAATCAATATCAAAGCATCCACCATGGCACACGAGACATATTTGAACGCAAAACTCATCCGCGCCTAGAGCGGGAAAGGTAATATAGATGATTTATTCAAGAATACAGAAAACCAAATCACATCCGGCGAGAGATCGCCGGGGGAAGGTCATGACCGTGAGGATTACAGAATATACGACAGGGTAAATAATGAATATGCCGCTTGACAGTGTTTGTCAAATTTGACAAGATAATTCTATGTTAGAAGCTTTAAGAGAAGTTGAGTGGTTCAAGAATGCGCTTAAGGAATTTGAAAAATTTCCCATTGAAGTAAAAAGGAAAATTCTTGGCGATCTTACGTTAGCGGCGGAAGGCGAAAAAGGAGAAATCTCGAAACCCTTAAAAGGACTGGGGGCCAGTGTTTTTGAAATAGCGTTGAAGTACCGCAAAGACGCCTACAGAACCGTGTACGCGGTCCGGATTGAAGAGAAAATATGGGTTGTCCATGCGTTTAAGAAGAAATCCAAAACCGGAATCAAGACCCCGAAAAAAGAGATCGATTTAATCAAGGCCCGCATTAAGTTTTTAAAGGAGCACAGCCAATGACCTACGATAAGGAAGATTTTGCAATAGTTCATGGAAGCGGGAACGTCTTTCGCGACGTCGGGTTTCCCAATCCAGACGTGGAACAGGCCAAAGCCCTGCTGTCCGCCCAAATTATAAAAGTTCTTAGAATGAAAAAAATGACGAACCGTGCGGCCAGCAAAATTAGCGGCGTGACGGAAGCCGATATTTCGCGTATCAAGAACCCGGATTTAAAACGCTTCACCATTGATCGCTTAATGACCATTTTAAACAAGCTGGACCCGGAAATAGACGTCAACATTGAATTCAAAAGCGGCTCTAAAAGAAAACCCTCCTCGCAACAGACCGCCTCCCTTTAACCCGGCCCCGGTGCTGTGCGAATGCACCGGGTGGAGTTAAAAACTGTCCCCTGAGAGAGAGGCAAAGAGGGTGAACTTTCCCCGCCTCAAAACCCTAAACAATAAATCAAACTTTATCTCCCTCTTTGCAAAGGGGTTTTTAATAAAAGCGAATAGGGATACGCGCCCATGAATAATCAGGCCGGGGTTTTTGCTCCAATCGAAACGTCCAGCACGATATCTGTATAAGGGACGCGGGGGATGATTTTTCCGCTGGCGTCTTTTTTTAGCCGCACCAATCCATAACGCTCCATAGTGTGAAGGGTCCGCGATAAATTGGATTTCGCCCGTCCTGATAACGCGGCCAGTTCCGTCAGGGAACCCGGTTTATTTTCCATGATGAGATCAAGCAGTGTCCGGTTTTTATCGGACAGAACCTTGGCAAAACTCTCCATGGACGTGAACCACACCTTCGGATCATTGCGCTTGGCCTTGAACTTTCCCTTGGCAATGGTCAGGGTGCGGGCCTTCATTTCAGCATAGTTTGCAATCCCGATTTTTAACGTGCTCATTGTATGATTCCTTTCTCTTTTAAAACCTGATCTACCTCTTTCCAAAAATCCGTCGCCAACGACGCGGCGTCTGAATATTCATAAGGTTTGATCGACCGTATCCGGTGTTTGTGGTCGTACCGCTTGTGAGCCTTTCTTCCCGGCCCGGAGCCGGAACTGACCGGGTGGGCATTATCAAAACCAACCAGGCATTCTCCACTTTCATCATGGAGCGTCAGCGAATAATTCAGGCCATGCGGTCTTTCCGGTGACGGGTCCACTTTTTTTACTACAAATTTAACCCAGTGTTTTCCCGCAGGGTCGATGACCAAAATCTGACCATCTAGCTCAAGAAGGAAATCCAGGCTGTGGTCCCGTTTTCGCTTGCTCATGGACTATAGTTATCAGTATATGATAACTCTGTCAAGGTTTATATATTCTTAATCGCCCGGATTTTCCTGATAGGGTGCCGCAGGCACGCGAAGCCGCGCACGTATAGAACGTGATCCTCCTCAGACTCATTGACCTTTTGACTGTTTGCGGGTTTTATTATTCTTATGACCCGCATCCCCATAACAGACACCATCATTGCCAAGCTCAAAGCTCATAAAGAGCGCACGGGGGTTGGACCGACTATGCTTGTGAGAGAAACAGAGCTGCCGGGAGTGAAAGCCGAGACAATTTATTTATGGACGAACAAAAAACGCAAAACGGCGAACCCTAAACAACTGAATGCGGTTCTGAAAGCGTGGGAATCCCTGCCGGACTTGCCCCCGCTGGCGAATGTATCAGATTTGCCGTATTTAAACGCCCCAAAGCCGGGAAAGCAGTTTCCAAAAAGGAACAAACGTCCGCCTAACATCCCAATTCCACCGGAATTCTATCACCACCTTGAGCGCACAGCTATTGGCCAGAGAGCGCTTCTAAGGGGCCTCCCTCCCGATTGTAAATTAAGAGCATCCGCTTTTTCCCGGTGGACTTCCGGGGAGGTCAAAAGGGTCCCGCAGGACCAACTGGAAGCCGCCATGAAAGCGCTGGAATCCTTGCCAGACAAACCCGGCACGTCGCCGACACAAAAAAAGGCTCCTCTTCTTAAAAAAACCGAGGCCCGCGTAGCGATAACAGAGGAATTAAGAAAATTTATTAAACATCATCGAGAAAGAACTGGCTTGAACCCATCCGACATCATGAGGTCCGATAGACCGGCAGGGTTGAGCGCCTCTATGGTTTCAAGCTGGATAAACCTCAAAGTGCGCACAGCTTCTCCCGAGCATGTTGAGTATGTTAGAAAGGCTTTTGAAACCGCCCCGGAATCCCGCGTCAAAATTACAAAAGAACTTTCCAGGCTATTTTTATTTAACAGAGAACGCACGGGTGTTGCTGTTGTAGAACTGCTGAGAAACGCACCCAATCGGCCCAAAGGCCTTAACGCCACTACGGTTCAGAGTTGGTTAGGCCGTGTGCCCAAAACAGCCTGTAAAGAATATGTCGATTATGTTTTAGAATTATGGGCCTCCCTCCCCGATAAAAAATAACCACATCAAATACTTACGCCCCTCCCAACTATCGTATAAAATTTTATGCAAAATTAGGGTGGCCTTAAAGGCGCTCGACGTAAAATAAATACAGAAAAAGCGTGGCAAACGCGCATAGGCAGTACTTTATAGAGGGGTTTACTTGTGGAAAAAGAACCAACAAATTTAGAGGGTTTTAGCGTGTTGGACATGCTAAAAAAAGCCGTCAACGCGACAAGCGTGCTGGCAAAAAATCTGGAAAAGACAATCCTTAATCAATCCCGTGGGAAAAATGACGGGATAGTCGGCGCGGGCTATGTGGCCCTTAATATCAGCGGCGAAGGCGGCGAACTGGGCCAGAAAAGGAAGTCCTTGCTAAATCAATGGGTTCCGAAAACCAAATTTTTTAGACTTTACACGGGTAAAATATGAGGCCATAATCCAGCGTATTTATATTTATTGACCATGGTGAATTTACATTGAATTGGAATTATTATGC
>JAJDBD010000195.1 GCA_029261575.1 Nitrospinaceae bacterium
GTTACAGGCGCATGGGCATGACGATGCCCAGGTAATCCTTGTCTTTTTCGACGGTGATGAGGCAGGAGTGGTTCTGGTCTTTTAAATTGAGGGTCACTTCCTCGGAGTCCACCACGCTCAAAATATCCAGGACGTAGCGGGCGTTGAGTCCGATGGAAATTTCCTCGCCCTGGTAGGCGATGGTCAATTCCTCGCGGGCCGCGCCCTGGTCCGTGGCGTCGGACACCAGCACGAGACTGTCTTCCGAGATTTCAAAACGAACCATCTTGGATTTTTCGTCCGCCAGAATGGCGACGCGCTTCAGGGCGTGCAGTAACTCTTCCTTGTTGATCACGACCTGGAGCTTGTTGTCCTGCGGCACGACCTGCTTGTAGTTGGGAAACTTGCCCTCGATTTTGCGCGACACCACAACCTCGCGTCCATGGATGAACGCCAGGTGATTGCCCTTTTCGGAAAAGGAAAACTCGGCGTCGTCTTCTTCCACCAGCTTCAAAATTTCCATCAGGGTTTTCTTGGGCAACAGAAAACTCGTTGGATCGCTCGCGTCGTCCTGCGACTTTAAAAGCGGACGATGGATGAGGGACAGGCGGTGTCCGTCGGTGCCCACGATGGTGGCGACTCCGTTGTTTTTTTCCAGCAACAACGCGTTCAGGGCCTGCCGGGTTTCGTCCGGCGAGGTGGCGAACTGGGTTTTGCGAATCATTTCCTTTAAATGCAATCCGCTGAACTGCATCAGAGCGTCTTCGCTGTATTCGGGAAATTTTGGGAACTCGTCGGCGGACAAGCCGGGCAGGCGGAATTTAGAGCGCCCGCTCTTGAGCGTCATCCAGTGGTTTTCCTCCTGGACGAGGTGGATCTCCTGGTCCGGCAGTTCGCGCAAAATGTCGAACAGTTTCCGGGCGTTCAGGGAGACAGAGCCTTCCTTGATCACATTGGCGGGGTAAAATCCCTGGATCCCCATTTCAAGGTCTGTGGCCTTGATATTGATTCCGTCCTTTTCCGCGGTGATGAGCAGATGCGCGAGGATGGGCATGGCGCCCTTGGGTTCGACGATCCCTTGCACCTTCTGCACTCCGGCGTAAAAAACGTTTTTGTCGATCCTGATTTCCATCGCTGACTCTCCTTAAGCAGTGGTGGATTTTTAGCACAAATGCCCCACCCTGTCAAAATAATAATCCCCAAACAACCGCCGACGAAAATCCGCCGCAGACGCCGGGAAAACCGCTATTTTTAAGCCTGAATCGGGATTCCGCCTATTGACTCGAAGCATTTCGACATGATAGCTTGGGGAAAAAACCCGGACAGAGGAAACGCCCCATGATCATCGTGATGAAAGCCGACGCCACGGCGGAAGAAATCGAAAAAGTCGAAGAGAAAATCAGATCCTATGGATACTCCGTGCGGGAAATCGTCGGAGTGGAAAGAAAAGTCATCGGCGCGGTGGGCGACGAGCGCGGCAAGGAGCGCCTGCAAGCCCTGGAATCCTGGGCCGGCGTTGAAGAAGTCATCCCCATCCTCAAGCCCTACAAACTGGCCAGCCGGGAAGTGAAGCCCGACCCCTCGGTGATCGAGATCGGCGGCGTGCCCGTGGGCGGCGGACATTTCGCGCTGTTCGCCGGACCCTGCTCGGTGGAAAGCAAGGATCAAATGTTCGCCACCGCGAAAACGGTCAAGGAATCTGGAGCCAATATGATGCGCGGCGGGGCCTACAAACCGCGCACCTCGCCCTACAGTTTTCAAGGGATGGAGGAGGAGGGATTGAAAATTCTCTCCGCCGCGAAAGAGGAATTCGGCCTGCCCTACGCCACCGAGGTGATGAATCCTAAAGAGGTGGAGCTGGTGGAGAGATATGCGGACTGCCTGCAGGTGGGCGCGCGCAACGTGCAAAACTTTTCCCTGCTGAAGGAGCTGGGTAAGTGCAACAAACCGGTTTTGTTAAAACGCGGCATGGCCACCACCATCAAGGAATTTTTGATGTCCGCCGAATACATCCTGTCCGAGGGCAATTCCCGGGTGATCCTGTGCGAGCGGGGAATCCGGACGTTTGAGACCATCACCCGGAACACGTTGGACCTGTGTGCGGTGCCGGTGTTGAAGAAGGAAACGCATTTGCCGGTGATCATCGACCCGAGCCACGCGACGGGGCATTGGGATCTGGTGGAATCGATGTCGCGCGCGGCGGTGGCGGCGGGAGCGGACGGATTGATGATCGAGGTGCACCCCGACCCGGCCAACGCCTATTCCGACGGCCCGCAATCGTTGAAGCCCGAAAAGTTCAAGGCCCTGGTGGAAAACATCCGCCCGTTCCTGAAACTCATGGGGCAGACGCTGTAGGGGTTTTTAATCCGCACACAACTTAAAGCATAAGGAAAGTTTCCAAAAGGCCGTCACTTAATGTCATGAACCAAAAATCAAATTTGGAAGATTTGATCAGACCTGTAGATAACCGCGTTAAATGGTTGCTTCATGAATCAAAACGCTTTGAGGTTTATGAGAAAAAATGGTCGTTTCAAAAAGAAATTCCCCAACTAGAGGGGGAAGAAAATATTTTGGGTGTTTATGTAACCTCAAAAGAAGACGAAGGTTTGATTGTAGTAACTAATGTTGGAATGTACATAAGTAAACAAACGGGATGGGAGTCTTTTAAATATGTTTCTATGGAAGACGTTAAATTTCCTGGGAATTATAAATTTTCTTGGAACCATTTGATTGTTGAGTTAAAAACCAGGGACACGGTTAAATTGCCAATGCCAATTTATTTAGCTGACGGGGAGAAACATTATGATGTTTTTCCTTTTTACTAATTGCTGTCTGGTTTAATCCTAAGCTTAAACCAAGAAAGCATCGGGAGTTAGTTAAATGACGCCCGCGACAGTCCCCCCCCCCCAAGAGAGGCTTCGACAGGCTCAGCCTGACAATTTTGCCTTCAGGCAACAAGGCACCGGTGGCAGGATTCTGTTTGCAATTATTCCCAAACCAGTAGCGTTTCCCGAATAAGTTGCGCCTACCGCCCCTGCGGCGAGCAGCAAGCGCCTGTGTTTCGATTTTGAGGGCAGGAAAAATCCAATTATTTCCCTAAAAAACAGGAATTTTTATAAGAAAACAAGTATCTCATTAATAGCACATGAGGAATTGTTTTTTAACTCCTTGCTCCATGGAGGTTGTCATGAGTATTCAATGTACG
>JAJDBD010000196.1 GCA_029261575.1 Nitrospinaceae bacterium
CGCCAGTGTTCCTCCCGATTTCAATACGCGCTTCCATTCAAGGAGGGTTTTGACGACGTCGACGTAATGCTCGATATTGTGCCGGGCGACCACGAAGTCCAGTTCCCCGTCCGCGAACATATGCAGGTCGTCGCCCGAGGCCCGAACGTCCGCCTGGCTTTGTTTTCCGGTGACGCACCCGTATTTGCCCAGTTCGCCTTTTTCCAGGACGTCCACGCCGATACAGTTCTCCGAGGTTTTTCGGTTGCCGCAACCGACGTCGATCCCTTTTCCCACGCAATATTCCAGGACGGCCAGCCGCTCAGGATGATTGAGTTCCCGTTCGGCTTCGCTTTCGGCGGGCTTTTTTTTCTTTTTCGCCAGGCCGAGTTTAACCGCCGCCGCCCGGAGTTTTTCTTTTAGTTTCATAATGGCTGGAGTTTTTGATTAATTAAAAGGGGAGGTGGAAGAAACGTTTGGCGCGGGTCAGCCAACCATCCTCCTTGGGGTCTTTGATTAAATGCCGAAATTTTTCCCGGTTTTGCAAAATATATTCTGGATACGTTTCGTCCAGCGCCTCCACGCGAAAGCGCATTTTTTTCCGGTCAAAAATGTCCCCGCCCGACTGGATAATTTTGCCGATTTTATCGGCGTTTTTGAATTCATCCCGGTTGAATTCCTGATGCGCAAACGCTTCGATTTTCTGGCGGACCTTTTCGGCGCCGCCCAGGTAGCTGAAATGCCAACCGCCGTCGGGAACCAACGTCCCCGGTCCGAGGCGAATTTCCGTGGCGGAGTTTGTGAAATCCTCCCAGCGAATCACCCGCGTTCCGCGCCGCCACCAGGGGTTTTTATAGTTAAACATATTGAGATAATAGTAAAACATTTTTTGCTCGAGAATTTTGATTCCTGGAGTTTCGAGGACTTTGATCAGGGTCTCCGCCTTGGGGATTTCGTCGACGTCGGAAATCAGAATCGCGTCGTCCGGACGGCAATGGGTCAACGCCTGTTTCACCTGATCGCGCTGATGATTTTCATAAGTCCAGGCGTCTTTGTAATCGGCGGGAAAATCGTCCACCACGATGTGATGAATTTTATCCGCAAACGCGCGAAACTTGTCGGCGTTTTCCTGGAAGTAAAGCGGCTTGGGTTGGCGCGAGTGGGTGAGGGTTGATTCGGCGAGGACAAATCTATCCACCACGCCGGAAAGCTCGTGGAGGCGAATCTCCAAAAGTTCCAGTTCGTTGAAAAACATGAAACAATCGTAGACCATCGGTTGAAGGTCGTTTGACCTGAATCAGGAGAGAGTAAAAAAAGGGCCGACCGGATTTTTCCGATCGACCCCGACTATTTGGTAGCGGGGACAGGATTTGAACCTGCGACCTTTGGGTTATGAGCCCAACGAGCTACCGGACTGCTCCACCCCGCAACGATTTTTAATGGATAAACAAAGGCTGGAAAAAGACTTTGAAGTAAATCGAAGAGACAGTGTACATCAAAAATCAAAATGTTACAACGGTTTCCTTGGAAATTAAAATTTCAGGAAGGCCATGGGGTTAAATCCGGGGGGCTGGCGAGGAGGAAACAAAAAAAGAGGGATGAGTTCGCGATGGAACTCATCCCTCTCAATGTTTGATTAAAGATTTGCGTTTTTGCGGTCGGGATTTCTCATGGGAGAGGTTTCGTTGGTCAATTCATCCAAAGCGGGAAATTCCTGGTCGGGATGAATTTTGCTCGCCTTTTCCAACAAGACTTCTTCCGTTTCCACATTGTCTTCGTCGGGAATGCAACAGTCGACGGGACAAACTTCCTGGCAGGCTTCCTCGCCGTGGAATCCCACGCATTCCGTACAAAGGTCCGGGTCGATTACGTAGTAATCCTCGCCCTCGGTAATGGCGCCGTTGGGACATTCCGGTTCGCAAACTCCACAGTTAATACATTCGTCGGTAATAGTCGTAGACATAATGGGTCCATCCTTTTAAAAAGTGTTAATTTAAAACGTATGGGATATTATTAAAAACGGGTTTTATAAAAATTAATTTATGAACCTCGAACTTAATTGAATTCTCAAGGGAAATAAGTTCTCTTCCCCAGGAACCAAACTGGCCTAATCGTTGTATAAATAATTAAAAGTCAAGTCAAGACAATTATTAAAAATTTTCATTTTTTTTCAGACAAATTTTCACGCGCAAGGGCGCCCGGTTATAGTGGGGTCCGTAAATGCCTTGCGCGGTTTTAATTTTGAGCCGCTATCAACAATCTTTAAAACCTCCGGCATGCTGATCAAACGTTTTCTTGTTTATTTCCCGTTGGTTCTAACGGCGGTTTTGGTTCAATCGTTCTTCTGGGTTCCCAGCTATGAAAACCAGGCGACGGGGAACCCGGCGCGACTGTCGCGCTTCATCCAAAGCTCCATCGGCGACGCGCAAATTCTAAATCCCATTTTGCATGCCGACAGCGCCAGCGGCGAGATCGTGGAAAAAGTTTTCGACGGGCTGATCGATCTGGATGAAAATCTGAATCACAGGCCCCGGCTCGCCACAGCCTGGCGCCAATATGAAGAAGCCTGGCTCGTCCTCGATCCGGACTTCGTATTCCGGGGCCGCAAGCTATCCGGGATTGCGGACTGGCGGGCCTGGTTGAAAAACATTTTCCCTCACAACGCCAGGTGGCTTTCTAATATTCGTTCGGTCCACCTTGAGGCTCCAAAAACAACCGACTCTTTCGTTGAAGTTTCCACGCCAGCCGACGGCCAGCCCGCCAAGGTAGAAATTCAGATCACCGCGCCTCCCCGGTTAAAGTTTGTATTGAACCGGATTGACCAGGATTTTTTCGATCCCTTCCATAAACTTTTTGGCGAGGAGTATTTTGAGAATTTCCCCTGGGAAAAATTTGTGCGCGCAAAAACTCCAAAAGAACAAAACCTCGTTTCCCAAAAGTACGACGAAATCCTGCCTCCGGAAGAACACAATCCCATCATAGAATTTGACCTTCGCAAAGGAGTTTTATTTCACGACGGCCACGAGTTTGATTCCGGCGACGTGCTGTTTACTTACCGGGCCATCATGAACCCGAATAACGCCTCGCCGCGGACGTCCGACTACGAACCCGTAAAATCCATGCAGGCACCCGGCCCATACAAGGTAAAAATTACATACAAGCGATTGTTTTCCTCCGCGTTCAATTCCTGGACCATGGGGATTTTGCCGGAACACCTTTTAAACGACCAGGTCCTGGCCCGCGAGGCCAAAGCGCAAAACTCCGATCCCAAAACCTTTTCCATGCGCGACAGCAAATTCAACCGCCATCCTGTTGGCGCCGGTCCTTATATATTCACGGAGTGGCTGGCGGACCAGATCATTAAACTCAAGCGCCACGACCGCTATTGGGACTCTCTTCCCGAGTACGAGGAATTTGTCGTGCGGATTATTCCCGATACCCTCGTCCAGGAAATGGAATTCTACGCCGGTTCCGTGGACAACTACGCGGTGCAGCCGCATCAGGCGGATCGTTTGAAGAACGACGACAAATTCCAGAGTTTCTCCACCGTGGGATTTGTTTACCACTATATCGGCTACAACCTGAGGAAGCCCCTGTTTGCGGACCCCAGGGTGCGCCAGGCCTTGGGGATGGCGATCGACGTCGAAAAAATCATTCGTTTTGTTATGTATGAAGAAGGCGAGCGCGTCACCGGGCCGTATCCAAAGATCACCGATTGGTACGACCCGTCGATCCAGCCGCTCCCCTACGACCCCGCCGGGGCCTTGAAAATTCTGAACGAGTTGGGGTGGATAAAAAACCAGGACGGCTATCTGGAAAAAGACGGCAAATTATTCGAGTTCAACCTCATCACCAATAACGGCAACCCGATCCGCAAGAACATTTTGTCCATCGCGCAGAGCAGTTGGAAAAAAATCGGGATCAAATGCAACACGCAATTGTTTGAGTGGGCGGTGTTTCTGAAAGACTTTGTGGACGCCAATAAGTTCGACGCGCTGGTTCTGGGATGGTCCATGGGGAACGATCCGGACCTCTACCAGATTTGGCATTCCAGTCAAACCGGACCTCGACAACTGAATTTCGTGGGCTATAAAAACGCGGAAGTGGATCGACTCATTTTACGCGTCCGGCGCGAGTACGACAAACAGGAGCAGATAAAACTCACACGGCAAATCCACCGCATCATTGCCAGGGACCAGCCGTATACCTTTTTGTTTGTGCCCAAGGCCACCCGTCTTCTGGATAAAAAAATTGTTTTGGTGGAGCGCGGTCCCAACGGCGAGGAGAGCTACAAGAAAATTTACCCCACCCGCGACGGGAGGATCGAGTTTTATTTCAATCGCTGGAAAAAACTTCCCTCCCGGCCCGAATTTTCAAGTTAACGTTTTGTTTAGACTTAAACACCCGGCGTTGCAGATAAACTTCCAGCGTTCTATCCGTTTGGCTGGAGACGGCGACGTCCATCATCCCATCCCCGTTAAAATCCGCCGAGACCAGCGCCAGAGGGGTTCCACCCGTCACATAATCGCGGGTGGGGAAATGAAATCCCCCGTCGGGGTTCCGGATCACAATAGAAAATCCGCTGCCCCTGGAGTTGGCGACCGCAACGTCCATCCGTCCATCCGCGTTAAAATCTTCCGCCGCCAGCGCCAGGGGTCCGCCCCCGCCGGCAAAGGGGATTTCCTTTTGGAAGGTTCCATCCCCGTTTGAAAGCAGAACGAAAAGATTGTCCTGATGTCCCGCGCTGACAAGCAAATCTATTTTTCCGTCCCCGTTCATATCCTTTGTGATCGCCATCAACGGCCTCAGCCCATCAAGTAAACGCAGGCTTTGCCGGAATCCGCCTTTCCCGTCTCCGAGGAACACGCGGACGGAACTGGCTCCGGAACTGTTCACCGCCAGCGCCAGGTCCCTGTGACCGTCCTGATTGAAATCTTCGGCGACTCCGGAAAACGAACGAGACCCCGTGGTGTATTCGTTAACCTTTATAAACTCCGCCTGCCCGTTTCCCCGATAGATTTCCAGCTTGTTAAACGCCAGCGAAACCGCCAAATCCGAGCGCCCGTCGCCGTTGAAATCGTCCAGAATTACGTTGAGCGGAACGCGACCGGTGGTTAGCTTGCGAGGTCTCTGGAAAGTTCCATCCCCTGTTCCCAATAAAAGGGTCAGGCAGTTTTCCCCGCGCGAGTTGGCGATCAGGTCGGGGATTCCATCTCCATTTAAATCTCCATGTGCGACGACGGTCGGTTCTTTAAATACCGGGATTGAGTATGGGGATTTGAAGGATCCGTTTCCGCTCCCCAAAACGACCGTCAAGGAATTGCTGATAGAATCGGCGGAAACCAGATCGGGAGCCCCGTCTCGATTCAGGTCCAGGGCGACCAGGTGCATGGGACCTTTTCCCAGGGGGATGGTTTGGTATTTATAAAACAGGTCGGGCGGCGGTTTGGGCAGGTTCATGTCGCAGGCCAAAAGCCCCAGAAATAAACCCATTGCGCCCAGCGATCCCATGGCAAGGGCGACAGAGGTTCGGGAATTTTTTTGGCGGACCGGCATGGTTTGGACAAAGCCTGGCTTGGACGATTGGTCTTGCAATTTCCAGATCACTATGACATGATCGCTCGAAATTTATGACAAATATTATCAACCCCTCGTTCCAACCAGAAGAGGTTGGGGCTACTTAACTCAAGAGGAGGCCTTGGATTGAATTCCTACCAGAGTATTCTCATCCTCAAGCCCGATTTGGAAGAAGCCCAGGTGGCCCAGGCCCTGGAAAAAATCGGCGCCGACATTGCCAAATTCAAAGGCGAAATTGTTAAAACCGAACATTGGGGCAAAAAACGCCTCGCCTACAAGGTTCGTAAAAATCGCTTCGGATATTACCTGAATATTTTACACGCCAACGATCCGGCGGGAATTCTTGGACTCGAAAACGAGTACAGACTTTACGACCAGATCATCAAATACCTGATCATCCGTCTGGACGCAGGTGAATGGGAAGACGCGTTGGGCGCCGGAGGCGAAGCCGAGGCGGAGGGCGACAAACCTGCTGAAGGCGGCGAAACCAAAACAGAAGAAAAGACAGAAGAAAAGACAGAAGAGAAAACTGAAACCCAGCAAGCTTGATAAATTGAGCAGGGACGATACATGGCTTCTTTTAACAAAGTAATGATGATGGGCAATTTGACCCGCGATCCGGAGTTGCGCTACACCCCCAATGGGGCGGCGGTCGCCACCCTGGGCCTGGCCGTGAACCGCAAGTACAAGCAAGGCGAGGAATGGAAAGAGGAAGTCTGTTTCATCGATATCACGGTCTGGGGCAAGCAGGCGGAAAATTGCGCGGAATATCTGGCAAAGGGAAGAAGCGTTTTTGTCGAGGGACATCTTAAGATGAATACTTGGGAAACCGACGGGCAAAAACGAACCAAGCATGAAGTGGTGGCCAATACCGTCCAGTTTCTAAGCCGAGCCGGCGGCCCCGATCAGGGCGGTTCGGGGAAAAGTTCCGACGGCTATTCGCAGGAATCCCCATCGAAGGACGACGTTCCATTTTAAAAAATCGCTCGATCAATCGATATTGTATTTCGACGCCCCATTAAATTAACACGGACATTTATTTTTATTTGAGGAAACAATGACTACCCTAAAAAGACGCGCGTTTTTGACACAGAAAATATGCCGGTTTTGCACCGATAAAATGGTGCGCATACCGTTTCACGACGTTAAGCTTCTTAAACCGCTCGTTTCCGAAAGAGGGAAAATCGTGCCCTCCAGGATTTCCGGAAATTGCGCCAAACATCAAAGGCTATTGACCCGCGCGGTAAAACGGGCGCGCAACATCGCCTTGTTGCCTTTCTCGGTAGAGAGTTAGCGTTGGCGGAATCGCCGGACGTCAAAAACGCTTTTTTGCCGATCGGTTTAGTATTTTTTTTGTTTTTGGTTTCGATCTTGTTTCCGCCGCTGGGCGTGGTGTTGGGCCTGTTGGCCCCCACTCCCATGATTCTGGTTTACCTGCAACGCGGCAAGCAGGCCGGATTGATCACCGTGGCCTTGATTCTGGCGATTGTGCTGGCGCTGGCGGGAACTCAGCATGCGATTATTTTTTTCGCCGAATACGCCGCTTTGGCGGTGGTCATGGCGGAGGCCTTGCGGGCGCGGTTTCCTATTGAAAAATGCGTTTTGCTCAGCGCCCTGTGTTCGGTGGTGTTATCGTGTTTTTTTCTGTTTCTGGCGGCGAGCGAAAACCAAACCACGGTTACGGAATTTTTTCAGAAGCAAATCACGGAGGTGATGGGGCAGTCCGTCGCCGCCATGAAAGAGATGGGCAAACCCGAAAATGAAATAGCGGAGATGACCGGGTTCATGGAAAAGGCGTCTCATACCATGGCCGCTTCTTTTCCCGCCATCATCGCCGTCGGCTCCTTGATTTCCGCCTCGGTGAATTACGCTTTGACGGCGTTTCTCTGGAAGCGCATCGCCCCGGCGGCGACGACGTATCAATTCGGGAAGTTTATTCTGTGGTCTTCCCCGGAGCAGTTTGTCTGGCCCTTCATCATTTCCGCGGGCTTGACGTTTTTACCGGATACGGGACTGGGCGGTTTGGGATTGAACGTATTTGTCGTCATGGTGGCGATTTATTTTTTACAGGGCCTGGCGATTCTGTACCATTTTCTGGAATCCAAAAAGGTTCCGGTTTTTCTTTGGTCGCTGGCTATTTTATTTGTGTTCATTCAACCCATATTTATGGGCTTCATTGTTGGACTGGGGCTGTTTGATTTGTGGGTCGATTTCAGGAAAATCAAAACTCGGGATTTACCCGAACAATAAGCCAGGCAAGCGCCTGGAGGCAGTATAGGCGTAACTTATTTGAGCGACTCTACGAAGCTATATTAAGCATATTTTATTAGGAGCGTAAAACCGTCATGAGATTATTGTTAAAACAGGACGTCGAAAATCTGGGTTCGGTGGGCGAAGAGGTTGTCGTTAAAAACGGTTACGGCCGCAATTACCTGATCCCTACCGGAAAGGCCTTGTTGGCGACGCCTAAAAACATGAAAGCCTTCAGGCACCAAAAAGCGATCGTTCAGAAAAATTACGAGAAATTCAAGGGGACCGCCGAAACGCTGGCTCAAAAGATTGCCGATTTCGAATGCGTCGTCACCAAGAAAGTGGGCGAGCAGGGAAAACTTTTCGGCTCCGTCACCCACCAGGAAATCAACGAAATCCTGCGCGCCGGCGGCGTTGAAATCGACCGCAGAAAAATTCAAACTTCAGAGCCTATTAAATCCGTCGGCGAACATAAAGTGGGCATTAAATTGCACGCCGAAGTGGTCGCCCAACTGACCGTCAAGGTGCTCGCGGAAAAAACGGAAAAAACCGAGGAAGC
>JAJDBD010000197.1 GCA_029261575.1 Nitrospinaceae bacterium
CGTCCGGCTCCTGATGGACGAAGACGACGACTGATCGAATCGCCAACCCTTTCAAGATGGCGGGAAATCATGGCTTCCGACGAACACGAAGAAATTGAGGGACAGGGGTTTACCATTAAAGACAACCGCTCCTCGCAAAAACCCGAAGACGAAATGGGCGACGAGTCCCAACCTGAATCCGGCAAAAATAAATCTCATGGAAGCGACGGCGACCCGCAACAAAAAATCCCCGACCTGGAAATCGATTTCTCCACCTTTGTCCTCTCGCTGACCTCCTCCGCTTTCTATCACCTGGGCGACATCGCCGACCCGCAGACCGGGAAAACCAAAGTCGAACTCCCCGCCGTAAAGCAAACCATCGATATTCTGATCATGCTAAAAGATAAAACCGATGGCAACCTGAGCGCCGACGAAGCAAAGCTCCTCGAACAACTGATCTACGAACTCCAGATTAAATACGTCGAAAAAAGCAAACAGAAGTAAGCGTCCCTCAAATTCTCTCCTTTCGACCCAATTCATTTTGAAGCGATACCGCGCCCATGCCTCCAAAATTTTTTGCTTTATTGACCCTGACGATGGCGGCGATTTTTTTGAGCGCCGGACCGGTAGGGGCGGAGTTGTACAAGTGGAAGGACAACAAGGGCAAAGTCCATTATACGGACCAGATCGGGAAGGTTCCGCTACAATACCGCAAAAGCTCGAAGATGCCGGGCTACGAAGAGAAATCCGCTTCTCCCGCTGTCGGGTCTCCACAAAACGAAGCTAACTCCCCGGCGGCGCGCCGCGCGCCTTCCACCTCGAACCGTTCGACCCGGACGGCGTCGCCGCTTTGCCGGATCGCGCCGGGCCTTCAACCGAAAGCAAATATCGCCGCCCTAGTCGCCAAACTGGAAAGCCGTTATTCCATTCGGGTGAAATACGACCGCCCGCCAAAGTTCACCTGGAAATTGGATTACCAGACCGCCGGCTCTTCCGACTCTCCGGACCTTTTGTTCTACCTCCAATTATTCTGCGAAGAGATTTCCAAGTACCCGCCCTCATTCGTCCGCCGTACGCGGCTCTCCGAAGTGGTCCTGGTCAAAAATCTTTCCTGGCAAGGCGCTCAACGAGGCGCGATACCGGATTTTCTCAAGGAGATATTGATCCTCGGTTTTGAAGGTTCCTCTTACAAAAACGACTATTTGCGGCATATCGTCCACCACGAATATTATCATTTGATCGAGCAGGAACTAAACGGCGACGCCTATTGGAAAGATCCAAAGTGGGCCGCCTTCAACGAGACGTCGTTTAAATACGGCTCGGGCGGACGCTACGCGCGCGGTTCAAACATGTTTGCGATGACGCATCCCGCAAAGGGTTTTGTCAATTTGTATTCGGCGTCGGGACTGGAAGAAGACAAGGCGGAGATTTTCGCCTGCCTGTTCATGAATGAGGAGTATCAAAGGATCCAGCCCTGGACGCGCTCCGACCCTATATTGGCGGCGAAAATCCGTTACATGAAAAATTTCATGCTGGGAATCGATTCCGGAATCCGGCAAAACTTTTGGCGTTGAAGGTCCATTCATTGTTGCCCGAAAATTTTAAATCGCGGCAAAATAAAGTATAATTGGAAAAATGAATTTACCGTCGGATGAAAATGGCATGTTCATTCAAGGCATGCAGGACGCCCAGGAACTGGGCAAGTACCTTGAAAGAAAATACACCCAGGATAATATTCAGGACGCCTACGCCGCGCGCCTGGAAGAAAGCAAGCGTCTGGCGAAGGCCGAAAACATCACTCCCCTGCAGGGGTTCTGGAAGCTTCTGGACTGGTCCTACAGCGATAAAACGTCGGACCTGAAATGCGGCGCCGGATGTGCCCATTGCTGTCATACCGGCGTGGCCGCGACCCAGGTGGAGTGGGACGGCATTGTGGATCACGCCCGCAAGACAGGGTTGGATCTCAACCGGATCATTCAACGCGCGCAAAAAACTGTCGATAAAATCAAACGGGTACTGGATTCCAAAAAAAACCTGGACTCGGTGGAATGGCACCGGCTGGTGATCAACCAGCCCTGCCCTTTTTTGAATGAGGAGCAAATCTGCGAGGTGTACGACGACCGGCCTCTGGATTGCCGGCTGGTGGTGGCCTACCGCGACGTCTGCGATTCAAAAAATCTGGAACACGCCCAGCGCGGCGTCCATATTGAAGAGGCCATCGGGTCGACCGTGGTGGCCAAACTGCAACACGATCAGACGCCAAAAATGTTGCGCGGCAAATTCAAGGGCGAACAAAAACTGCGCCTCCTGCAACACTGGTTGATCTTGTGGCAGAAAAAAACCAAGAAGAAAAAGAATAAAAAGTAGCGCAACATTTTTATTAAGCAGAAAAAGGAACCGTCGCCATGCCCAAAGCGGCCCGCTTGCTGGCTCCCGGAAACATTCAGATCGAAGAGCGCGAACGGCTCAAGCCCGACCGCCACGAAGCGGTGATCGAAGTGGAAACCGCGGGGATCTGCGGAACCGATCTCGCCTTGTTTTCCGGCGATTATAAAGTTCCCCTTCCCCTTGTGCCCGGCCACGAATTTGTGGGGCGCGTGACGTCGGTCGGCGACTGGGTGGACGAAAAATGGATCGGTCGCCGCGTCGCCGGCGAAATCAACAACTCCTGCATCTCGCGCCGAAAACATATCGTCTGCGCCGCCTGCACCAAAAACATACCCAACCATTGCCTGGAACGCTCCGTCACCGGCATAATCAACCACGACGGCGCGTTTGCGGAGGAAGTGTGCGTTCCCGGAAGCGTCCTCCACGAAATCCCGGAAGACCTGGACGTCGTTGCCGCCGCGCTGACAGAGCCTTTAGCGGCGGCCCTGCAAACTTTTGAAGCCACGCCGCTCCGAGGCGACGAAACCGTCGCGGTTCTGGGTCCGGGCCGCCTGGGAGCGCTGATCGTTTTTGCCGCAGCGCTCAAGGGAGCCAAGGTGATCGCCGTTTCCCGAAGCGAAAAAAAACGCTCCCGCGCCTTGAAGCTCGGAGCCGAACGCGCCTTATCCGTTGAAGATTCGCTGGAAGGCGTCAAGGAATTCACAAACGGTTTGGGGGCGGACGTCGTGATCGACGCCACCGGTCAGCGCGAAGGATTTCAGCAAGCGCTGGAACTGGTCCGGCCGCGGGGGACCGTCTCCTTGAAAACCACCTGCGGCCTGTCCGCACCGGGAATCGACGTCACCCGGCTGGTGGTCGACGAAGTCACTATTCAGGGAACGCGCTGCGGACCCTTTGAACCTGCCGTCAAAATTCTGCAAAAATATCAGGACCGGTTGAAACCGCTGATCACCTCGCAAAGAAGCCTCGAAGACGCCCAAGCCGCCATCGAATCCGCCGCCACAGAAGACAAGGTCGTGTTCAGAATCGGGAAATAAATCGGCCCCCTAATATTTACAAGAAATTAAATTTGGAGCCTTAGTTTTAATTTCTTCAATCAATTCTAAATAATTTTTTTTGCTTCTAATAAGAAGAATTTTTTCATTTTTATTTGAAACTATGTAGGTAAGGTCAACTGGAACTCCAAAGAGAGGCCTCTTAACTTCGACAATTTCTTCCCATGAAAGTCTCCTATTAAAACCAAAGGGATTTTTATGTTCCAAACCAGCTTGAGACGTTATGGTTTCAGAAAATAAAAAGGTATAAAACCAAATTCCCAAAATAAGTGTTGGCCAAAATATTATTAAAAATGGCCATGTTGGAAAACCTGGCCCATATCCATCGTAATAAATAATGGATAAAAATAAAATGGACAAACCAAATCCTATGCCCATGAAATACTTTACCCACTTTGGGAAAGAAACCCGAATAAAATTAAAGTTTAAGTTTTTTACATTCATTTAAATTGCTTTCCCAAACCCGCCGGCGCCGGGGGTGTGGATGCGGATGCGGTCGCCGGGTTCGGCGCGGATTTCATTTTTGCCGCCCAAATCGATTTCCTCTCCGTCTTTCCTGATAAAAACATTCTTTCCCTTTTGTCCCGGTTCGCCGCCTTCCAGTCCATAGGGCGCGTAGACCCTGCGGTCGGATAGTATGGCGACGTTCAACGGTTCCAGAAATTCCACCTCGCGGATCAACCCGTCGCCGCCCGGATTTTTTCCCGCTCCGCCGGAGCCTTTACGGATAGAAAACTCACGGAGCAAAACAGGATAACGCGTCTCGAGAATTTCCGGATCGGTGATGCGCGTATTGGTCATGTGGGTGTGCACGCCGGATTGCCCGCGCCAATTTGGACCCGCCCCAGAGCCGCCGCCAATGGTTTCGTAATAACCGAAGCGTTCGTTGCCAAACGTGAAATTGTTCATGCACCCCTGGGACGCCGCCGCCGCGCCGAAAGCTTTTAGAACGACGTCGACGATCCGCTGGGAGGTCAGCACGTTGCCCGCCGCCACCGCCGCGCCTTCCGACGGCGACAGGATTGAGCCTTCTGGAATTTCGATACGGACTGGGTTCAGGCATCCCTGGTTCAGCGGCATATCGCCCGGCGCCAGGCATCGCAGGCAATACAGGACGGCGGAATGGGTCACCGTTTTCGGCGTGTTGCAGTTGCCCGCAACCTGCGGTCCGGTTCCCGCAAAATCAAACACCGCGCTGCCGTCCCGCCGGTCGAGCGTCAATTTCAATCGCAGGGGCGTTCCGTCGTCCATGAAATCTTCGGCCTCGAGTACGCCGACCTCGTCCAGTCCCTTTTCCAGCGAAACCTTTTTGATCATGGCGCGCACCGTCGCCTCCGCCGCCGACTGTATGTGTCGCATATAAGCCTGCACGGTTTGTAATGAGTGGAGTCCAATAATTTCCTCCAGCAAGGCGACGCCTTTTTGATTGGCGGCGACCTGGGCTTTCAGGTCGGAAATATTGTCCGCCAGAGCGCGCGTTCCGGGAATGGGGTCGCCAGGTTGGGAAGCGGTTTCCATTTCCTTTTTTAACAGCAAGCGCGCGACTCCCTCTTCATTAAAAATGCCGCCTTCAACCAGTTTGAAGGACTTGAAGCTCACACCCTCCTCTTCCAGATTTTTTGAAAAAGGCGGCATGGACCCCGGCGATATGCCGCCGACGTCGGCGTGATGTCCCCGGCTGGCGACGAAGAAGATGGGGCGGTTTTCGTTTAACACGGGCGTGATGACAGTGATATCCGGCAAATGGCTTCCACCAACGGCCGGATGGTTGGTCATTAAAACGTCGCCTTCCCGAAACGCGCCGCCTGTCAACCGGATTTGCTCCTTGACCGCTTCGCCCATGGACCCCAGATGCACGGGCTGGTGCGGCGCGTTGGCCACAAGGTCGCCTTCGGGACCGAACAGGGCGCAGGAAAAATCGCGCCGCTCCTTGATGTTAGTGGATATCGCCGTGCGCTCGAGAATCCGTCCCATCTGCTCGGCGATGGACATGAAGCGAGCTCCAAACACGGCCAATTGAACGGGGTCCTTTTCCACGCCAATTTTTTTCGGCGCGTCCCGCCCCATCTCTATTTCCACGTCTCCATATTCAGTGATTGTTGCCCGGCATTCCGGCTCGACCAGAATGGTGGTGGTCTGGTGAATGATGATGGCCGGTCCCGGCACAACCTGACCCGCGCCCAAAGCGTCCAGCAAGAACACCGGCGTTTTAAGCCAACCGCCGCCGAAGTAACAAGAGGTATTAGTCTCCGGTTCCGGCAGGCCTTCTTTAACGGCGATAGGGATTTTTTTTATCCCCGGGGTTTTGCCGACAACCTGAACTTTTAAATCGTCCACCCAAATATCCCGGTCCGGCATTTCGAAGCCAAATTCCCGGCGATACCTCCGGCGAAAGGAATTATTAAAATCATCATCCGAGGGACGCAAAACCATCAGGCTTGTATCCGTCCCTTTGAAGCGCAAATTGAGATAATACCGGACCTCCTGTTGTTCGTCCGAAAAGCCCTGGATTTTTAGTTTCTCGACCGGCGTTTGCAATAAAACGTCCAGGCGCTCCAGAATTTCCGGCAAAGTCGTTGCGTCCAGAACCCGAGAAGAGGGCTCCTGGGCGCTTTCCATGCGATCCGCCAGACCCAACCCGTAGGCGGAAAGGACGCCCGCAAAACGATGGACGAATATTTTTTTTATTCCCAGTAAGCGGGCGATGGAACAGGCGTGTTGTCCGCCCGCGCCGCCGAAGCAGGCGAGAATGTGTTCCCTGGCGTCGTGCCCCCGCGCCAGGGTAATCTCCCGGATGGATCGGGCCATGGTCTCGTTGGCCACCTGAATGAACCCATGAGCCGCTTCCTCCTGAGACATGGCGGTATCGCCGGTTTCACCGTTGATCTGGTCGACAAGTTTTTGAAGCGCTTCTTGTGAAGCGTAGCGATCCAAAGCCAGGTTCCCGGCGGGGCCAAAAATTTTTGGAAAACGCTCCGGTAACAAA
>JAJDBD010000198.1 GCA_029261575.1 Nitrospinaceae bacterium
CGCCGCCGGTCCGCTGGCCACGCGCATTGCGGGCAGTAGCGACCTGTATCAAGCCGCCGGACGCAACCCCTCCGCCGGCATAAATTACGCCGCCTGCCACGACGGGTTCCCCCTGCGCGACCTCGTGAGCTACAAACGCAAACACAACGAGAAAAACCTGGAAAACAACCGGGACGGAAGCGGCGAAAATTTCAGTTGGAACTGCGGCGCGGAAGGCGATACCAACGATTCTCCCAATCCAAAAATCCTGAATCGCCGAATGCAATACCGGCGCAACCTTCTGGCGACGGTTATTTTATCCAAAGGCGTTCCCATGATCTCGGGAGGCGACGAGCTTGGCCGAACGCAGAAAGGCAACAACAACGCCTATTGCCAGGACAACGAAATCAGTTGGTATTCCTGGAACTTGCCCGCAGAGGAGAAACGCTTTCTGGAATTTGTTCGGCGGCTCGTAAAGTTTCGCCGGGAAACACCCTGCCTCTTGCGGGATGAATATTTTTCCGGTCGCGCGGCGGAGCCAACCGGAGTCAAAGACCTGGCTTGGTTTTCGCCAGACGGCGAGGAAATGACGCGCGCTCATTGGGACGATCCGGACTTGCAATGCCTGGGCATGCAAATCGATCCGCGAGGTTTTTTGGAGAGTGAGAGCGAGGCCGAAGCCGAAAATAGAGACGACGCTTTATTGATCCTGATCAACGCCGCAACAGACCCAATCAAATTCACGTTGCCCGGCGGCGCCGCGTCGGTATGGAGTCTGGCGTTCAACACGGCGGACGACGCCTTCCCGGTCGGCGGCGACCTTTGGCGCGGCGGGGATTTTTATACATTGTTTGGAGGTTCGATGGCCGCGTTGAAACGAACCCTCGATTAAATCGTGCGTGCGTTTTTTTGCAATTTAAAATTACCGGCTGAAACGCAATAGAGGATTAAGAAATTGCCTCCAGGCGCTTGCCTCGCCGCCAGCGTGACGCTGGACTCAAAGGTTTGAGGCGCAGGCTCACCCTTGCATGTAGCGTTCCCCGTATAAGTTGCGTCAATTGGCCCCGGCGCTTGGCCGCCAGCGTGGCGCTGGACCCAAAGGTTTGAGGCGCAAGCTCACCGTTGCCCGTGGCTTCCCTTAAACGTTACACTAACCGGCCCCGGCGCCTCGCCGGTGGTTGCCGCGCGACGGATATTCTGATACCATGAATTCCACTCAAATCCATTTTTCAGGAGCCGGACCCCAATGTTCGATATCGGATTTTTCGAGCTGTTAATCATCATGTCCATCGCCGTTGTGGTGATCGGACCTACCAATCTGCCCAAACTGGCCCGGTCCCTCGGCAAGGGGTGGGCCGAATTTCAGTCCACCTTCGAGGATTTGAAATCGGACGTCATGAGCGAAGCCGAGGGGGTCAAGCAAAACGTGGGCTACGAAGAGTTGGAACAGGACGTGGTGGCCGCCACCAAGATCGACGTCGACGTGAACCTGGACCTCGCCGCCACTTCCGAAATCGATCCCGAAAAGCCGGACAGCTAGTCCTGACCCCTTCCCAACCCCGGTTGCCTCTGCGGCGAGCAGTAGGTTGAAATCCAGACCTTGAAAGATTTTTCATTTGCTAACCATTGGCCCCGGCGCCTCGCCGGCCAGACGCTTGCCCGGTCGGGGTAGCCCCCGAGGGCAGGATTTGAGATGCACTTGCCCCTAATGCGTATTGTTTCCCGGACAGGTTACGCCATTTGCCTCCAGGCGCTTGCCTGGCCGGTTTTACTATCCGCCGTCCTTTTTGCCGCCGCCCTGACGATTCGCCTGCTCTACCTGCGCGACCTCGCCGGCTTTCCCCTGTTCGACTTCATTCCCACCTCGGTGGACCATTTTAATTTCGACCGGGGCGCGCTCAACTTTGCGCGCGGCGACTGGCTGGCCTCGGCGCCCAACATCACCTACTCGCCGTTGTACAAATATTTCATTGGATTCCTCTATTGGATCTTTGGCCGCAATTTTTACTGGGTGTACGGGATTCAGTTCCTGATGGGGTCCGTCGCCGCGGTGATGGTATTCTGGATCGGCAAAAGATTGTTCGGCCCCGTCGCCGGGTTGTTCGCGTTTATCTTTTTCGGGTTTTACGGCGCGGAAATAATTTACGAAGGCGTTCTCCTGCGCGCGGCGTTCATCGCCTTTTGGGGAATCGCGGCGTTTTATTTCCTGCTTTGGCTGGAATCCCGTCCAGGCCCGACGTTGCTGGTCGCGGCCACTTTGGCGCTGTCGCTTTTTTTTCAGGGACGGCCCAACACCCTGCTGGTTTTGCCCTTCGTCTGCGTCTTTTTAAGCCGCCAGGTTTTTAACCAAAAAACCATGGGTCCCGTCTGGAGGAGTTGGACGATCTTCTGGGCGACCCTGCTCGTTTCATTCATCCCCTTGTTGATCCAGTGTTACGTGGCGAACGGACGCTTCGTGTTTTTCGACGCCAGCGGACCGCACACGTTTATATCGGGGAACCTGACCGGCTATTCCGGCGTGGGGTTTCAACACGAACTGGTGGAGGCGTATCAAAGAAAAAACGTTCTGGGCTACGCGTCGAACATCCTTTACTTGCTCAATCAGATTGCGGGCGACCCTGTCGGATTTGTCCTGCTCTATTTACGCAAACTGTTTTTTTTCTTCAACGAGTTTGAAGCGCCGACCAATATTTCCATTTACTTGTACGGCGAACACACGTCCCTGTCGACGTTCATGTTGAATCGCTTTTCAATCGTTGCCGCGTTGGCGCTGGTGGGTTTGGCGGCGGCGATCAAAAACGGCAAGCGCATTTTTCTGCTGTACGGGTTTATGCTGGCGATGACCTTTTCCGTCGTCCTGTTTCTTAACGAGTCGCGGTACCGGGTTCCCGCCGCGCCCTGGTACGCGTTGATGGCGGGGTACGGCGCGAGTTGCCTGGTCCAATGGGTGGCGCAAAGAAAATTGAAAAGCGCCGCCGCCGGGATTTTGACATTTTTTATTTTGCTGTACGCCTTTCAGGAAACCTCCGGACTGGTCCGCGTACGCGCCAACGATTACGGCAACCTGGGAGCGGCCTACATGCATCGCAACGAGGAAGCCAAGGCGCTGGAGGCGTTTGAAACGGCGCGCAACCTCGAACCCGGTTCGCCCTATGTCCGAATCAATCTGGGGAACATTTACGCTCGCCGGGGGCAAATGGAAAACGCCGGACGGGAATTTTCCGAAGCGTTGAAAATCAATCCCACCTTGTGGGAAGGGTGGTTCAACCTGGGCCTGGCGTATTTAAAAATCGGCCTCTACCAACCCGCGCTGGATTCCCTGGCGTCTGCCCAGACCCTGCAACCAAACCATCCGGGTATATTGACGGCCCTGGGCGAAGCGTATCGAATGTCCAACCGGCCTGGGGAAGCCGTTGAATATTTAAACCGGGCGGCGAAACTGGATCCCAAACCCGCGCGGCCCTATTTCCTGCTGGGCCTGGCCTACCGCGATTTAAAACAATATGGGGAAAGCGCGCTGTTTTTCAAAAAAGCCCTGGCGCAAAACCCCACCCTGACCGCCGCGCAAACAGAACTGGACCGGTTGGCCGAACGGGGAGGCTAATGAATGGAGGTTGACACGGAGAGACAGTATCAGTAGGATTCTCCTGAAACCCCGGAATTTATAGGTTTGAATCAGCCCCTACATGTCCCTTGCCAGTCAGGTTTATTTTAGTTTATACAAAGGCTCGGTGGAGACGCCCGCCCCCGTTTTTGAACAGAGGATTTGGACGTTGGACAACGGCGTGAGGCTGAACGTTCGCATCATCGGCAAGAGCCATTGCGCCACGTTTTGTTCCGCCCGGGGGGAGATGACGGAAATGATCGCCTATCCGGTTCCGGGGCTTCCGAAAAATCCTTTGGCGCATTTTCACCTTCAGGTGGGCAATCCCCGCCATTGGGAAAACCGGACGGAAAATCTCATTCACCGCATCAGCGTCCAGGCGCTGGACAGGTTGTTTGATTCCATGGACGAATTTCTGGACTTCATGGAGGCTCCGCGGTCTACCGAAACCCTGCAACACGAGTTCGGCAACCGGGGGGCTTTTACTGGAATTGCCGTGGAGAATTCTTTAAACTCTTTGTATACGATCCATACGTACCCCGAAGACGGAACGTCCATTCTCAGCAAAACGGAATTGGCGCTCGTCGCCTGAAAGTTGGAGCCATGTTAAAACGCATCGTGGACCTCGCCCGCGCCAATATCACAGACTTTGTGTTGCGCCGCACCGGCGGCGGATCCAAAAGCGCCGACGAGGATCCCGCATCCGAACGCAAACGCGAAATCGATCCGGATCTCGACGACTATGTTTTTCGCCGAACGGGCGGAACCTATCGCGAATCGGACCCGGCGCCCGACCCTCTGGCGGAACTCTACGCCAACCTGGAGGTTCCCGTCGGCTCCGACTTGGAAACCGTCAAGGCCTCCTGGAAACGGTTGTTGAAAAAATACCATCCGGATCTGCATTCCAGCGATCCCGAAAAACGCAAGACAGCCGCCGAGTTGACCGCCCGATTGAACGAGGCGTATCAAAAACTGGAGAAAGCCGGGCGAGCGCCCGGCCGGCGAGGCGCCGGGGCCAATTAAAAGAGAAGCGGTGGATGAACACGGATCAAATTTAAATGACTCCTCTCCCTTGAGGGGAGCGCTCACGGAGCGACGGACTGGGTGAGGGTGAAAAATGACTTTACTTATTTTGACCTTTACCCTCTGGGTCCAGCGGCACGCTGGTCGGGCGAGCGCCCGGCGGCAGGATTTGATTTGCAAACTCAATGTAGCTGGTAGCGCTGGCCGTATAAGCGGCGCCTGCTGGGTCCAGCGGCACGCTGGATTGTCTAAACCCTGAGGAGACGTCAAGCATGTCTAATTTTGAAACGGTAAAAAAGTACCTTCTGGAGATGGGGTTCGCGTTCGACGTTGAAAACGGCGATGAGGAACTCGTCGTGGTGACGGACGAGGAGCGCGGAATCAAAAATCTTGTCGTCGATTGCGAGGATCCGATTGTGATTCTCGAGCAGGTGATGATGGAGCTTCCTTCGGAATCCGCCAGCGTGTACAAGCGGTTGTTGCAAATCAACCGCGAGCTGGTCCACGGCGCGTTTGCGCTGGACGACGCCGGAACCACCCTGGTGTTTCGCGATACCCTGCGGCTGGAAAACCTGGACTACAACGAACTGGAAGGCAGTATCGAAGCCCTCAGCCTGGCCATGGCCGAGCACGGGCAGGAACTGTTGACCTTCCGACCCTGAATCCCCCGAACCGTCAAACAAGCAATTAAATAAAGGAGCGCGTCATGGCAGGATTATTCTCCCGAATCATCAGCCTGGGCAAATCAGAGGCCCACTCGGTGGTCGACAAGCTGGAAGACCCGATCAAAATGACCGAGCAGGGCATTCGCGATCTCAAAAAAGATATGGAAGAGTCCATGCGCAGTCTCGCCCAGGTAAAAAGCATCGCGATCCGCATGCGCAACGAAGCGGAAAACAACAAGAAGCAGGCCGCCGATTACGAAAAGAAAGCCATGGCCCTGTTGCAACGGGCGGAGTCCGGCGCGATGGAAATGGGGGAAGCCGAACGCCTGGCCACGGAAGCCCTCTCCCGCAAAGAGGACGCGGGTAAAAATTCCATCCGCATCAGCCAGGAACTGGTCAATCAGGAAAAGATGACCAACCAATTGCAACGCAACGTCGACAAATTGCGCACCACCATCCAACGCTACGAAACGGATCTGGTGACCCTGCGGGCGCGGGCCAAAACCGCCGCCGCCACAAAAAAACTCAACCAGCAAATCGCCAACGTCGATTCCGGCGGCACGCTCGCCATGCTCGAAAAAATGAAAGCCCGCGTCGAGGAAGACGAATCCCTCGCCAGCGCTTACGGGGACATTGCGGACGCCAACACCAGCGTCGACGACCAGATCAACAAGGCGCTCAGTTCGGGAGCGCCTCTGCCCGGCGCGTCCGACAGCCTGGCCCAGTTGAAAGCCAAAATGGGAATCGGCTCCTGATGGTTTTTGATTTTTTCAAAAAGAAAAAAGAAGAGCCTCTCGGCCCCGACGACCTGGTCCTCTCCAAACTCAAGCCCGGTTACCTGGTGGATTACGATATGAAGACTTACCGGGTGCAGAAGAAAAACCAGTACGTCTGGGAAGAAGGCGCGCGCACCGAGGAGTGGGAACTGGTCGAAGGCGACCAGACGTTTTACCTGGAGCGCACCGAAGACGACGGCGAGGTCGAGTGGTCCCTGTGCGTCAAGGACTCCATCGACAAGTTGGAAGGCGACGTGGCCGAAGAGATCGTCGAGAACGAAGACCCGCCGGAGGAAATCGTCTACGAAGGCCAGAAGTTTTTTTTCGACGAAGACGACGTCGGCGAGTTCTATCCCGAAGGCCAGAGCAGTCCTCTGCCTTTTGTAGCCTGGGACTATTACGATGAGAAAGAAAAGACCTGCCTGACGATCGAGCAATGGGGCGAAACCAAATTCGACCTGACCATTGGCTTCGAAGTCGAAGAGTACCAGTTCAGCAACATACTCCCCGGTCCGGGGTAGCGCCTGGAGGCAGATAGTCGTAACTTATCCGGTTAACGCTACAAGCTTTGGTGCGCTTGCATCTCACCCCCCCTTGCAAAGGGAGTTGGGGGATTCCAAATTACAGTTGGCAGTTTAAGGAACGATTATCAATCGCGAACTACTGGCCCCGGCGCCGCGCCGGTCGCTTTTTTGATTTTCACGTCCACCTGGTCCACGCCGCAGGACTGTGGAACCGGTCCCGCCCTAAACTCCAGCCTTTTCAGGGAACCGGGCTTCATGGCAAAGGTCCGGCTTTCGCGGTACTCGTCTCCGCAGGTCGCTTCCACCTCCACCTGCTTCAAGTCGCGCTCTCCCTTGTTGGTCACGGAGATAAACAGGCGGGTCCCCATGTCCGACTCGTTGGCGCCGGTCAGGGACGCGTCCATGTGTTCCTGAATATATAAACCTTGCGGACTGGAGTCCTGCGCCCAAAGGGCCGCCGGTAGGGCCACGATCCAGACGATTAATAAAATCTGAAAAACCGGCTTTTTGTTTCGCGGGGCCATATTTTTTCTGCAATCCGTTTTCATATTCATATCCTCATTGCCCCCGGGAGCCAGCCCGGCGCCGCCAGGCCAGCGCCTGGAGGCAAGGGGTTGGCGATTGAGAAATTTTTTCACAATCCGGAATCCCAACCTATCGACTTTTCGCTATTGTATTCGAGATGCAAACTCACCGCGATTTACGGCGCTCACCCTAAACGATGACCGATCTGCCTCCGGGCGCTAGCCCGGCGTCGCGCTGGTTAGTCTTCGGGGAAAAGGACCAACTGTCTTTCATCCACGGGTTCGCTTTGGAACTGCAGGGGATAATTGCCGTCGAAACAGGCCAGGCAAAAGTTGTCCTGTTTTTCTCCAAACACCTGCATCATATTTTCCGCGCTCAAATAAGACAGCGTCTCCGCTCTCAGATACTTGCGCGTTTTCTCCAGGTTGTGGGTGGAGGCGATCAACTCGTTTTTGTCGGGCGTGTCGATGCCGTAATAGCAGGGATTCATGCTCGGCGGGGAGCTGATCCTCACGTGCACCTCGGTGGCGCCGGCGTCTTTCAGCATTTTCACGATTTTTCGGCTGGTGGTCCCGCGCACGATCGAATCGTCGACGACCACGATCCGCTTGCCTTCGATCACGCTTCGGACGGCGTTGAGTTTCACCTTGACGCCGAAGTCGCGAATTTGCGAGGTCGGTTCAATGAAGGTCCGCCCCACGTAGTGGTTGCGGATCAGCCCCATTTCATAAGGGATTCCCGACTCTTCGGAGTAGCCCATGGCGGACAGCACTCCGGAGTCCGGCACCGGAACGACCAGGTCGGCCTCCACGGGATGTTCGCGGGCCAGTCGCCGCCCCATCGCGCGGCGGACGGTATAAACGTTGTCGCCAAACACCACGCTGTCCGGGCGCGAAAAATAAATGTGTTCGAACACGCAATGTTTCGGGGGCTTTTTTGGGAACGGAGAATGCGAATGCATGCCTTCGCGATTAAATACCAGTATCTCGCCCGGCGCGACTTCCCGCTCGAGCTTGGCCTCGATCAAATCCATGACCACGGACTCCGAAGCGACCACGTAACCGCCGTCCAGCCGTCCCAGGCTCAGCGGGCGAAAACCATAGGGATCGCGGGCCGCGACAATCTCTTTCTCGGTCATCAGAACCAGCGAGTAGGCGCCTTGTACCTGGCTCAACGCGTCGACCACCCGGTCCAGCAGGGTCGATCCCTTGGACTGCGCGATCAGGTGGAGGATGATTTCGCTGTCGTTGGTGGATTGGAATACGGCGCCGTCCGCGGCGAGTTCTTTGCGGATGGTTTCGGCGTTGACGAGGTTCCCGTTATGCGCCAGCGCGATGGTGCCTCCGGAATATTGGGTGAGACAGGGTTGTGCGTTTTTAAAAGAGCTGATCCCGGCGGTGGAATAGCGGTTGTGGCCGATTGCCATATCTCCCGACAATTTGGCCAGACGTTTGTCGTCGAAGACGTCCGCCACCAGGCCCATTCCGATCTCCGGGTGCAACCGTCCCCCATCGTTCGCGACGATGCCGGCGCTTTCCTGGCCGCGGTGTTGCAAGGCGTACAAACCCAAATACGTAAGGTTGGCCGCTTCCGGGTGGCCGAATATACCGACCACTCCGCATTC
>JAJDBD010000199.1 GCA_029261575.1 Nitrospinaceae bacterium
GGAACATTCCAAGGCTTTCTTGCCGCATTGATTACTTACCGCTCTGTAGACTATGACTAAATTTAAAAAGAAACTTCGCAATATTTTCATCGCGGGATTGTTGATCACCGTCCCCATCGCCTTCACTTATTTTGTTCTCAACTTTTTGTTCAAAAAGCTGGATCAAAATCTGTCTCCCATGTTCACCAAACTCCTGATCTGGGCCGGCGCTCCCATTCCGGAAGGGTTTCAGATTCCCGGCCTGGGACTGGCGATGACGCTGATTTTTATTTTTATCGTCGGTCTTCTGGCGACCAATTTCTTCGGCAAAAAACTTTTGGAAATCGGCGAGGCCATCGTCGAACGCATCCCCGTCGTGCGAAGCATTTACACCGGCACCAAACAGGTGGTGACGTCGATCGCCCAGGCGGATACCAACGCCTTTCGACAATGCGTTCTGGTGGAGTTCCCGCGCAAGGGGGTGTACGCCATGGGCTTTGTCACCGGCGACGCCAAGGGCGAGGTGCAGACGAAAACCGCCAAACACCTGATCAATATCTTCATCCCCACCACGCCCAATCCCACTTCCGGGTTTCTGGTATTCGCGCCGAAAGACGAGGTTCTGGAATTAAAAATGTCGATCGAGGACGGCATCAAGCTCATTATTTCCGGCGGCATCGTCATCCCCCCCTACGATGAAAACTCTCTCCCGGTCGACGCTCAGAAAGTTAAAGCCATCAAGGATATCGAGGTTTGATTCCAGACCCCGCCCCGCTCAAAATTCTTTACGTCGACAATCATCTGCTGGCGGTTTCCAAACCTTTCGGAATGTTGACCCAGGGGGACGCCAGCGGAAATCCTTGTTTGCTCGAGCAGGCCCGCGCCTGGGTCAAACAGGAATTCGACAAGCCCGGCGAGGCGTTTCTGGGCCTCGTTCATCGGCTGGACCGTCCGGTGGCCGGGACGGTCCTGTTCGCCCGCACGTCCAAAGCGGCGGCGCGGCTGTCGCTCCAGTTCCGCGAGCGGACCATTCAAAAAATTTACCTCGCTGCCGTCCACAAACCCGTCGTCCCCGAAAGCGGAACGCTGACTCATTATTTAAAAAAAGGCCGGAGTTTGAAAGCCACCGTTTTCCCAAGGGAAGCGCCGGGCGCGCAATTCGCGGAACTGGATTACCGGGTGGTAGAATCCCTGCCAACGGGAAGCGTTCTTGAGGTGCGTCCAAAAACCGGGCGTTTTCATCAGATCAGGGCGCAGTTGGCTTTTATCAAACACCCCATTGTCGGCGACGTTAAATACGGCGCGCCCGCTCCACTGCCCGAAAATAATATTGCGCTGTTCGCACAAAAATTGATTTTCCAGCATCCGGTTTCCAAAGAGGAGTTGAGCGTCGAAGCTCCCGTTCCGGAGGGATGGCCTTTTCTGCCCGACGACGGACCGGGGAATTTTTTAGTTTAGGGGGGGGATTTAGTTTGAGGGCGCGGTGGACAAGGCGTCCTTTTCAATATCTTCCTTGCGGATATGCAAACCCAAATCCATGGTGAAGGACATTAAAACGGGAACCAAAAACAATGTGATCAAAGAAGACAAACTGAGTCCGCCGATGATCGCCGCTCCCATTCCCCGATAAAGTTCCGTTCCCGCGCCTTCTCCGAACGCCAGGGGAACCATCCCGAAGATGCTCGAAATCGCTGTCATCATGATGGGCCGCAGGCGGGTTTCGCAGGAATGCAACAAGGCTTCGTGCTCTTCCATGCCTTCCTTGATATTGTTCAGCGTTTGGTGGACGATGAGAATCGCGTTATTCACCACAATGCCTGCGAGGATGATGATTCCCAACTGGGTCAAAATGTCGAAGGTGATCCAGTTCCAGCCCGCCGCCATCTGCGCGGCGTTGGGAACGTTCCAGTCCTCCAATATTCCCTCGATAAAAATCCGTTGCAGTTCGTTGTTGCCGACGATTCCCAAAAAAGCTCCCGAGGTGGCGAACACCACGGTCAGCATAACGATCAGGGGGCGCATGAAGGATTTGAATAATGCCACCATCAAAAAGTAAATAAACGCCACGGCGTAAACGAAACTTCCCAACAAGGCTTTTTGCGTGGAACCCAGGTCGTCCGCCAACCCGCCCACCTGCAGACCGTATTCCTCGCTCAGGGTTGCTCGCAAGGGACTGAGTTCTTCGGTCTCCACCTTGTCGATGGCGGGTTGCATGGGTTGATCCTTTTTCACCTGAACCAGAAGGGTGATCGAGCGTTCCTTTTCAATGTGGTCGATTCTTGCGGGACCCGCGTCGACCGACACGTTGGTCAAATGTCCCAGATAAGTCATTTTATTTTCGGCGGTCCAGATGGGCAGGCTCAGGTAGTCGTCCAGGGCCAACGGAGTATTTTTGTCCCGCACCAGAACGAAGTCTATCGGATCCCCGCGGTCGTTGTATTCGCCCAGGTATTTAC
Organism: Nitrospinaceae bacterium; assembly: GCA_029261575.1. Classification (GTDB taxonomy): domain Bacteria; phylum Nitrospinota; class Nitrospinia; order Nitrospinales; family JACRGP01; genus JAJDBB01. The sequence continues at coordinate 2,436 of JAJDBD010000199.1, forward strand.
CCGCGTTCAGCGCCTCGACGATATCGCCGATCTCCGGCACGCCCAGATTCAAACGCGCATTTTGCTCCCTCTTGGGAACGAACCTCAACTCGGGATTTCCAAACTTGAACTCGGGACGGACGGAATGAATTCCCGGATGCGTGGATATTCTTGGAATCATTTTCTGCGCCAGGCTCTTGAGTTTCAGCATGTCCGGACCCAAAATCTCCACCTTGAACGTTTTGTCCGCCGAGCGAAATATGGGCCGTTGTGCGGCGAAGGCAAAGCGATACCCAGGAATCTTGAACAGATTGGAGCCGACCTCTCTGGACTTCAACGCCATTTTCACCTCGCCCTCTTGCCCCCTGGCCAATTCCGGGTCGATCAATAAACCTCCCCCGTTGAAGCGGTCTGAAAACACCAGGAAGTTGCGGTCGACGTCTTTCATCTTCACAATTTCTTTTTCGTAGGGGGCAAAGTATTCTATATTTTTTTCCACGGGATTCCCCGCCACAGGTTCCATCAACATGAAGACCATATTGCTGTTTCCGAAAGGCAGGTAGTCGGAGGGGGGCAACAAAAGAAAACTCCAATAAAGCGTTGCCAGCGCCAATCCCACGATCCCCGATTTCCAGAAAATTTGTTTGACGCCTCTTCCCAACAAAAAACGCATGACGTCGCTATAAGCCTGGGCGATGCGGGTTCCCAGAAGCGCCAGCGGTTTTAAAATCGTTCGGTGAAGTTCGCCCGAAGTGTACTCCTCTCCGGGTTTCAGGCGGATGATCAACGGGGTCAGGGTGGGGATGACGGTGAGCGAAACCAGCAGGGACAGGGCGATGCTGGAGCTGATGGTGATGGCGATATCGCGAAACAACTGCCCGGCTTCTTCCTGGATGAACACCACGGGAAGAAACACGGCGAGCGTGGTGAGCGTGGAGGCAAACACCGCGCCCCAGACTTCCGTCGTTCCGTCGAAGGCGGCGCGCACGGCGCCCTTCTTCATGGCCAAATGCCGGTAAATATTTTCCAGCACAACGATGGAATTGTCCACCACCATGCCGACGGCAAACGCCATTCCCGCCAGGGAAATTATGTTGATGCTACGGCCCAGCAACTTGAGAATTATGAATACGGAGACCAGGCTCAGGGGAATGCTGATTCCGACGATCAAAACGGAGCGAACCGATCCCAGGAAAACCAACAGGACGGCGACCGCCAGCAACGCGCCCAAACCGAGATTGGATTTCACCAGACTCATCGCCTCGAAAATGTAATCGACGTCCTGATAAACAATTTTGATTTGCAGAGGAATGCCGCGGTTGACAAACTCCCGGTTCAACCTTTCCGCCACTTTGCCGACTTCCCTGCAGGTATCGACAACGTTGGCCCCACTTTTACGAATGATCCCGAAAGCGTTGGAAACCTGGCCGCTGATTTTAACGATGGACTCCCGGCGCTTGAATCCGTCCACCACGCGAGCAAAATCGCGCACGAAAATGGTTTTGCGTCCGTCGCGTTTGACCACGGCGTTTAAAATATCTTCCTGGCTTTTGAACTCGCCCAGGGTCCGAACCGTGTAATTGCGATCCGCCTCGTCGTGAAATCCGGCGCGCACGTTTTGGTTTTCGTCGCGCAAACTTTCGATCGCCTCTTTATAAGTCACGTGGAGACGGGCCATGCTGTAGGGGTCGAACTCCACCCGCATCTCCCTCTCCTCGCCGCCAAAGTGCCAGACCTCGGCCACTCCGTCGACCCTCAGCAAAGCGGGAAGAGCCAAATCCTCCCCCACCTGGAACATGTAATTCTGGTCGAGGTCCGGGCTTTTGGGATGCGGTTTTTGAAACACCATCCACATGATCGGACTGGAATTGTCCGTGGACACGGATTTCAAAGTCGGCTTGTCCGCCACCGGAGGCAAATCCTTCACCTGCTGGAGCTTGTTGTTGACGTCGATCATGGCGATTTTTTTATCCGTGCCCCAGTCGAATTCCAATTCGATATCGCTGGATCCATGCGAGCTTTTGGAGACCATCCTCTTGAGACCTTCGACGGATTCCAACTGGTCCTCCAGGCGGCGGGTGATATTTTGCTCCACCTCGCTGGGGGAGAGTCCCAGGTATTTGGTCTTGACCTGGATCAACGGCTTGTCGACAGTGGGAATCAATTGGCGCGGAAGGCTTTGGAAACTGAGGACCCCCAGGACGGCCAGGAAAACGACGGCAACCACGACGGTGTGGTAGTTGCGTATGGAATACTCGACGAGTTTCATCCTGATTTTTGCTTTTTCGGCGGGCTATTTTTTACCGCAGGCTGAGGGCTTGCCGCGCTCGGAGAGTTTTTCTTTTTGAATTCCGGGTTGGTGATGAAAACCTTCACTCCGGGGAAAACGGCCCCCGAGCCGCGCAGGACAAGGTCCTCCCCTCCTTTCAACTGGTGCGTGAAATCATCAACTTCTACAAAACCGTCCTTTTCCTTGAACGCCTTGACGGGAACCAATTGCGCTCGCTCGTCTTTAACTATGTACACCGCCGAACCCTGTTCCGAAATCGCCAGGGAAACGGAGGGAACGTGAAGCGCCCTCTTCCGGGTTTGAAATTGCATCAAACATTCCAGGGTCAGCCCCGGAAATATTTTCGGGTCGGGCTTGACCAGATTGATTTGCACCTGAATGTTTCCGGAAAAAATGTTTGCGTCGGGAATGACCCGAACGTATTTCTTCAAATCCTTGTTTTGTTCGAACTTCAAATTCAATTCCGGAATGAAAAACTGGACCTTCGTGAGTTCGGGTAATTTCCCCCGGTAACTTTGCGGCAACTCGATCACGGCTTTCAACCTTGAGGAACTTATCATCTCCATCAGCGGCGTTCCCGGTTGCGCCAAAGCGCCCTTCTCGATTTTTTTGGACACAATCACTCCGTCGAAGGGAGCCAAAACAAACGTTTTGGACAACTCCAACTCGGCCATGGCGCGCTTTTTTATAGCGCCGTCGAGATCCGATTTTTTTTGAGCAATATCTTCTCCGCGGGATTTTTTCCCCGCCTCCAAAGCCGCCCGGCTGGCCCGCACGGTTTCTTCCGCGCGTTGCGTCTTGTCCACCGCCTCGTCCAGAACGGAAACGGCGAGCACTTCCTCCGCCACCAGTTTTTCGATTCGCCGCTGTTCCTTTATAGTCAGGTTCCAGCCGCTTTCATCGGCCCTGACTTGAGCCTCCAACCTTTCCTGTTCTTCCGGACGCAGGCCCTGCAAGGCTTTTTCGTATTCCTTTTCCGCCGCCGTCCGCTCCGACTCCAATCGCTCCAGTTCCAATTCGTATTCTCGAGGATCGATCACGACCAGGGTTTGACCCGCGCGAACCCTGCGCCCTTCCTCGATGGGAACGTCCAGGATTTGCCCGGTGATTTCCGAGGCCAGCTCCACTCTTTTTTCCGATTGAATATTTCCCACCGTGCGGACCTCGTCCACGACGTCCTTGTAAACCACTCTCCCAATCTGGACCGGCAGTGCCAACTCCCTTTTTTTTGGGAGCTCATTATTCATCGCAGAATCGCCGCAGGCGGAAAGGACGAAACAAAAAATTATCGCCGCAAGCGGGCGCGAATTTTTCCACTTAAAAATTTTTTTGGTATACTCCAAGGGCATTACCTTTTAGAAAGCAAAGCATTGTTTTTCCTGTATATTACACGACTTGATGAATGCGGGTAAAGAGCTTCCATGACTCTTCCAATAGAAAAAATTTCCGATCAAACCACGGACGCGGAAAATTCCTACCCTCTGGAGGGGTTCGATTACCGTCTAGTGGACGCCGGAGACTTCCAAAAACTCGAACGCTTTGGGCCGTATTATTTTATCCGTCCGGCGCCCCAGGCTATATGGCCGCGCAGGCTGGAGGAAAAAGAATGGAAGCAGGCCAAAGGCGAATACCGGTATTTTAAGGGAAAAGAAACGGGCGGGGAATGGACCTTGTTTGACAAATTGCCCAGGGAAGGCTGGCCGGTGAAATTCCGCGATTTAACATTTCAACTGCGACCCACGGGGTTCGGCCACATCGGAATATTCCCGGAACAGGCGCCCAACTGGATCTGGATCGCCGAAACCCTGAAACGGATCCCCGACCGCGAGATAAAAGTTATCAACCTGTTTGGTTACACCGGCGGCAGCGCTCTGGCCGCGGCCTCGGCGGGCGCACACGTCACCCACGTGGACGCTTCCAAAGCCTCCGTCACCTGGGCGCGGCAAAACCTGGAAGTTTCCGGCCTCGGCGATCGACCCGTACGCTGGATCGTGGACGACGCCTCGAAATTTTTGCTCCGCGAAAAAAAACGCGGCAATCGTTACGACGCGGTGATCATGGACCCGCCCACCTTCGGTCGCGGACCCAAAGGCGAGGTCTGGAAAATCGAGACTCATTTGTCGGAGTTGATGCTTCAATGCCGCGACGTGTTGAGCGACGACCCCTTGTTTGTCCTGCTCACCACGCATTCGCCGGGGTTTTCCGCGCTGACCTTGCAGAACATGATCCTGACGCATCTTTTCAAACACGGAACCGGGCGGATAGAATCCGGCGAAATGTCGATACTGGATAGCGCCTCAAACCTCCACCTCCCCAGCGGCTTCTATTCGCGCTGGATCAGCCCCGGATTCGTTTAACTTGCGGTTGAAAAACTTTTTACCAGGGAACAACTCATGGCGCGGGAATTTTATAATTTAATTAAAGCGAACACGCGGGACGATCCGGACCGGACGGCGATCATCGACGGAGAGGTTTCCTTAACCTATGCCCAGTTGCTGGAGAAGGTCGAAAAGTTTTCCGCCGGTCTGGAGACTTTGAATCTAGGACCGGACAGCAAACTGGGAATTTTTTGTCTCAACCAAAAAGAATTCCTCATCGCCTTACTGGGTTCTTTTTTAAAAGGAGTCCCGGTCGTTCCGTTCAACTTATTGTTGGGTCCGGAGGACCTGGTCTTTGTCGCTCAAGACGCGGGCGTGGACGCCGTGCTGTTGAACGCGGCTTTCGTGAAGCCGGAAACGGCGCCTTTCTTTAACATGTTCCGGCGTCGGATTGTTGCGGGACAAGGCGAGAATGTCGGCCTGCTCAAGGAGGGGTTTCTTTCCTTCGATGACTTTCTGGAATCGGGCGACACAAAGGACGCTTTGACCGAGCATAAACGCAACGCGGGCGTCCCCGACGTGATTCTTTACACCTCGGGTACGACGGCGCGTCCCAAGGGGGTCACGCTCAACGAGCCTCAGTTTTTCGCCAACACCTGCGCCATTCGAGAACATTTGCCGTTTTCCAGCGAGGACCGCGTCATCATGGCCTTGCCCTTGTTTCACTCCTTCGGCAACATCATCGCGCTGGTGATTTTGCAATCGCACGCCACCTTGATTCTGGTTCCCCAGTTCGCGCCCAAAACGCTTCTGGGCGCCATCGACCGGCACAAGGCCAGCGTGCTCCCCCTGGTGCCGACTATTTATTCGTTTCTGGCGGACCTGTACCAGCGCGGCGGCTACGACGTTTCGTCGTTAAAATATTGCATCTCCGGCGGCGCGGCTCTGCCCGTGGCGTTGCTCCACAGGGTCGAGGAGATTTTGGGAGTGACGGTCGTCGAAGGTTACGGCCTGACGGAAACGGCTCCGGTGATCGCGGTCAACACGTTCAAGGACGGGAGTATTCCCGGTTCCGTGGGTCCGCCTCTGAGCAACGTGGAAACGCGGATCGCGGACGACGCGGGTCGGCCGGTGAAACAGGGAGAGGTCGGCGAAATTTGCGTGCGCGGCCCTTCCGTCACGGAAGGTTATTGGAAGCGTCCGGAGGAAACCCGCGAGGCCTTTGCCCCGGAGGGTTGGTTTAAAACTGGCGACCTGGGCCACATCGACGAGGCGGGTCGGCTTTATATTTCCGCCGGTCGCAAAAAGGACCTCATCATCCGGGCCGGGGAAAACATTTCCCCGCTGGCGATTGAAAACGCGCTGATGAATCACCCGGCGGTTGCGGAAGCCGCCGCGATCGGTACTCCGCACGAGCGCATGGGGGAACAGGTGAGCGTTTGCGTCGTCCTGCGTGAAGGAGGAACGGCGACGCCTGCGGAGCTAAAAGAATTCTGCCGCAAAAATCTTCCCGCATACATGGTTCCGGACAATTTTATTTTTTGCTCGGAACTGCCAAAAAACGCGGCGGGAAAAATCCTCAAGAAACAATTAAAAGAAGAGTTCGCGACCGGCGAGGCGCCGGGGCCAGTAGCTTGTGATTGAATAATTTTTCTTAAACTGCCACCTGTCAACCGACTGCTACCAACTATTTTTCCGTGTTCATCTGTATTTATCGGCGGTTTCTATTTTTTTATCAGCTTCCGGAGGCTCCTCCGGCGGCGCAACGGAAGCCGACGCCGACGTTGCGAAAGTCCCGCAGGAACGCGTTGCGTTTGGCCGGGCGCAGAAAATCGACTCGGGTATTCCAGGCGCCGCCGCGAATAATTTTATAGCCGCCGCTGGGCGGGCCTTTGGGATTGTCTTTCGGACTCAGACTGTAAAAGTTTTCCAGCATCCAGTCGTTGGTCCATTCGGAGAGGTTGCCCGCCATGTCGAACAAATCGTAACCGTTCGGCGGGAAAGATCCGACGGGAGCTGAAACGGCATAGCCGTCGTTGTGCGCGACATTTTTTATATTGAGAGCGCATTCCCCATCGCAAAAGTTCCCCTGCTTTCCCGAAAAGGTCTCGCCGGTATAAAACGTTTTATCCGATCCAGCCCTGGCGGCAAACTCCCACTCCGCCTCGGTGGGCAAACGCTTGCCGGTATTTTTACAGTACTGGTCGGCCTCGTCCCAGGTGACGCTGTCCACCGGAAGAGCGGCGCCGGTGTATTGCGACGGGTTGGTTCCCATCACTTTTTGAAAATCGCCCTGGGTCACTTCGTATCGATCGATTTTAAACGAGTCCAAACAAACTTCGTGCACGGGCCTCTCGTCCAGGTTCCCCGCTTCACTCCCCATTTTGAAACATCCCCCTTTGACGGCGACCAGGCTTTGCCTCACTTTGGACGGGCCGGACAGGGCGATCAATTCTTTTTGAACGATCAGGTCCATGTCCTTCACCAACTCGTAGTCCCTGTGCGACACTCCGATAAATTCTATTCTCACCTGGCTTTTGGGAACCAGTTCCAGCTTACCGGTCCGGGGAAAATACATTCGATATTGCGGGATGGGTTCGCGGGATTTGGCTTCAATATAATTTCTCATATTGTCCTTGCCCTGGGGCGGCGCCACCACCGTTTCGTCGACGATTTCGGCCACCTCGCTTTCGGACTGGCTCTCCCAAAAGACCCGAACCTTTTTGCCGAGGGAAACGGGCATGGCCAGAATTTTAGTCGTCAACTCACCCGCTTCTTTCCATTTTTTGAAACGAATTTTGACGTCCGCCAGCGACTTCATCACGCGATAATTATTCGGCTCCACCTGCAACGCCTTTTCGTACAGGCCCTCCGCCGTTTTATAATCGTTCAGGGTAAAGGCGGCGTCGGCTTTATGAATAAAATCGTTGGCGTTTTCCGCAAACGCGACCGGGACCAGCGACCAAAAACAAACAATATAAAAACCCAAAATTCGGTTTGATAATTTCATGCGCTTTACCATTGAAATATCCTTAAATAAAAGTTCAGGAATTGTTTTTGTAGGAAGGCATTGATTATATCATTCCATTTCCGGAATCCAAACCAAGAGAAACAGCCCCTCCCTTCGAACGAGGCGATGTAAAAATAATTCAGACCTCCGGTTTTTTCCCGGCGCTCTCGTCTTTCTTTTTGGGCGATTCTTTTTTGGGCGTTTTATTAGAGGTTTTCTGCTTCTTCAATTCCTCCCATTCTCCGCCCAAATCTTTTTTACGTTTTTCCCGTTGGGAAAAAAAATCCGTTCGTTCAATCATTCCCTTCTCCAGAATAAAGAGAGGCCCTGATCCTGCGCCGGGCGCGTTCAAAATATATTAAGGAAATTATATGTGGCGACGGGAAAGCTGTAAACCGTTTATGCGCGGCGATGGAGAGGAACCAAAAATTTGCAACGCGGAAATTTTGCCGGGGGACGGTTGGAGGGTTAAAAAAAGAAGCTCACCAGTTCATCCAGATGGGTATTGATCTCTTCGGATATCCGCTCCAATTCATCCTCGTTCAAATCCACAATTCCTACAGAATCCATTTGCGGATCCAAATCAAAACTTCTATTGCCACAGGTGTATCCGCAGGTATTAGCGAGGATGTTCGCCAGGCTGACCGTGGCGGTTTTGAACTGGTAATCTTCCGAGTCAAAGGGATCGTGATGATGAGCCACCGGGTCCACCAGGCTTTCGGGGAGTTTCCAGGCCCGCAATAACTCCTGGCCGACAAGCGAATGATCGTAGCCTATGACTTCCTGCTCGACCTGATAGACGGGCCGTTTTTGATCGCGGCTGATTTCCAGAACCTTCCTGGAGGCGTCGGGCAGTTTTTTGAACAATACCAGCTTGCCAATGTCGTGCAACATCCCCGCCAGAAACATGCTTTCCAATCCGTCTCCGCCGCGCCGGGAGGAAAGATATTTGGCGGCAAAGCCGCAGGCCAGACTGTGCTTCCAAAATTTTTTCATGTCCACCAGGTCTTTTGGAATTCCCTGAAATTGATCGGTCACCGAAGCCGCAAGAACTAGATAGCTCAACTGCTCGGTTCCCACAAAGGAAAGGGCCGTGGTGATGTTCTCCACGGGCTGGGCCAAATTATAAAACGAACTGTTGACGATTTTTAACAGCCGGGCAACCAGTGCGGAATCGCTGCTAATGATTTTCCCCAGATCGTCAAACGAGGTCTCCGAATTGTCGAGCGCCGCTTTTAATCTGAAATAAACCTCCGGCAGGGAAGAGACCCAATCGCCGATCAAATCGGTTTGCATTTTGGCTGAAGTTGGCATAGAGGAAAAGAACTCCAAGTAATTCCGAGGTCTATTAAATTAACATACCCTGTTAATTCAAACTAGCGCTTATTTAGTAGATCGTGTCTTGATCGCCCCTATCAATCTAGCTCAAATTCCGTTCGCCAGTAGACGTCGTCCTTGAGCGGGGGTTGTTCTTTTTTATCGAGGATCAAATTTTCCAAAACCAGATAGTCCATCTCGGTGCGCATGAAACACAGATAGGCCTCTTGCGGCGTACAAACGATGGGCTCGCCCCGCACGTTAAAAGAGGTGTTGATGATGAGAGGACAACCGGTTTGGCTTTCAAACTTTTTGATCAGATCGTAATAGCGCGGGTTGGTTTCGCGGTCGACGGTCTGGATGCGCGCGGAATAATCGACGTGCGTGATGGCGGGCGCCTCGGAACGGGACACGTTCAGCAAATCGATTCCGAACAACTTTTTTTGTTCTTCGGAGGGTTCCAGGCGTTTGTCCTTTCGGACGCCCGCGACCAGCAACATGTAGGGGCTGACCGAGTCCATCTCAAACCATTGTCCGACTTTTTCACGGAGAACCGAGGGGGCAAAGGGACGAAAAGATTCGCGGTTTTTAATTTTGAGGTTCATGACGGACTGCATCGTGGGACTGCGCGCGTCGCCGATGATACTTCGTCCGCCCAGGGCGCGGGGGCCAAACTCCATTCTTCCCTGGAACCAACCGACGACTTTTTCTTCCTGCAATTTCTGAGCGACGTCTTGGGTCAGGTCGTCTTCGCCGCATTCCTTATAGGGGAGGCCGTTCTGGTCCAGAAATTCCTTGATCGCCTGGGTTTCAAAACGCGGACCCAGGTAAGAACCCTTCATCTGGTCCTTGCCGTTTTCCTTGCGTTCATTGTTCAACACCTGATGCCAGATGTACAAGGCGACGCCCAACGCTCCGCCGGCGTCCCCCGCCGCGGGTTGGATCCAGATATTGTCGAATATTTTTTCCTTGAGGATTTTTCCGTTGCCAACGCAGTTGAGGGCCACGCCTCCGGCCAGACAAAGATTTTTCATGCCCGTGGATTCACGAACATGCCGGGCCATGTTCAACATGATCTCTTCCGTGACCGCTTGCATGGAGGCGGCGATATCCATCTCCCGCTGGGTGAGCGGGGACTCGGGCTTTCTGGCGGGCGCTCCAAACAGGTCGGCGAACTTTTTGTTGGTCATCGTCAGGCCGGCAAGAAAATCAAAATATTCCATATTCATGCGGAACGACCCGTCCGGCTTGATGTCGAGTATATTGTCGCGGATCAAATCGACGTAGTTGGGCCGACCGTAAGGGGCGAGGCCCATGACTTTATACTCGCCGCTGTTGACCTTGAACCCAAGGTAGTAAGTGAAAGCGGAATAAAACAGGCCGAGAGAGTGGGGAAACCTTAATTCCCGGATCATTTCCAGATGGTTGCCCTTGCCCAGGCCGACGCTACTGGTGGCCCATTCCCCCACGCCGTCCATGGTCAAAACGGCGGCTTCGGAAAATGGAGAAGGGAAGAACGCGCTGGCGGCGTGGGACTCGTGATGTTCGGCGAAGAGCACGGGACCGGAATAGTTCAGGGCCTCGCGAATATTTTTCCGGGTCCACAATTTTTCCTTGAGCCAGAGTGGGAGCGATTTTAAATAAGAGCGGATTCCTCTAGGTGCGACGCTGAGGTAGGTCTCCAAAATGCGCTCAAACTTAATGAAGGGCTTGTCGTAGAAACCGACGTAGTCCAGATCGGCGACGCTAATTCCGCCTTCTTTCAAACAATATTCGACGGCATTTTTGGGGAAATCGGGATCGTGTTTCTTCCGCGTAAAGCGTTCCTCTTGAGCGGCGGCGACAATTTCCCCGTCCTGCACCAGGCAGGCGGCGGAGTCGTGATAATACGCGGAAATTCCAAGTATGTTCATTTTGCCTTTAATTTATTCGAACCGATTGGGATCAAAATGAAAAAGAAATTTGATTCTACTAAATACGCCGACGGATTCCTTCAATTTTTTTCATCAACTCCGACCAGGCGGCGAGCGTTTTTTCCATTCCAAAGGTTTCATGCGCCAAACTCCGGGCTTTGGTTCCAAGCTCTGGCAAGGATTCCCATTGCCGGTAGGCTTGCAAAATAATTTCTTTAAGCGCCTCGGGATCGCCAGGCGGAGAGACAAACCCGACGCCTTCCTTCTGGATAAACCGGCTCAACCCGCTTTCGGGTTCGACGACCGCCAGGACCGGGCGCCCCTGAGCCAGATAACCGATTGTCTTGCTGGGGAACGCAACTTTGTAAACGTCCTCTTTTAAGGAAATAAGTCCAAGATCGGCGGTTTGCATGGCCTTCTCGGCCACGGCGACGGATTGCCGCGGACAAAAAAACAGGGTTCTGTTCAAAATTTCCTTTCCCTGTTCCCTCAGGCGTTCCTCGTAAAGCCCTTCGCCCATGAAAAAAAATTCAATACATTCCTCGTCTTTAAGAAGCAGGGCGGCGGCGATGACCGTTTCCAATCCCTGGAACATGCCGATATTGCCGGCGAACAATATCCGAAACTTTCCTGGAGGTTTTACGACCTCTTTGGGGAGTTCGCAGTCGGTTTCCGGCTCCGGTAGAATGAAACTGTTGATGATATGAAAACGCCCGCCGTCGTCCATTCCGCGCGACGTCAGAGTATTTTTCATGTCCTCGGACAACACCACTATAGCGTCGGCATTCTCGCAGTTTGCCCGGTCGATCTTCAACATCCAATCGTACAGTCGGGGGTTTTGGATGAACCCGCCCAGGCGGCCCACTTCGGGATAGACGTCTTCGCACTGGTAAACAAATGCCGCGCCGCTTCTGGTCGCCGCGGCTCGAACCGCCCAGCCCATGAACACGGGCGGAAAGGAGGTGGTCATGAGGACGTCGTATTTCTCATGGGTCGATACATGAAGCAAAATTCGCATTGAAAAAATCAGGATATTTATTATGCGGGTCAGAAACTGGTTTTGCTTTTCCGGAAAGATGGGGACGCGAAAGACTTTGAATGCGTTTTGATTTTCCAGCCCGGGGGGCATGGGGAAATCCCGCTGTCTGGAAAACGCCTGCCGTGCGCCGAGAACGGTCACCTCGTGCCCGTCTTCAATCCAGCGTCGGACGATGTGCGGGAGCATGGCGGCCAGAGGCGTATCGTCGGGCCAAAAAAATCGGGTAACGATGAGTATTTTCATTGAAGCTACGGAAGGAATCTAAAAATCAATTGTAATCGTGGAGTTCGACGTTCTTCCACCGATGGCAAAGCCGGGCCGTGCCCGTTATTAAATTCACCACTCTTTGGGACACGTTGTCCACGAGATAATCGGCGGGCGTGGGCGGCGGCGAGCCTTCGGCGTATGGGCGAACGGCTTGATCGATACATTGCAATATCGCCGCAGGATCCAGGCCGGAGATAAGAATACTGCCGGTATCCAGCCCCTCCGGACGCTCCATTGCGTTGCGGATGGTGACGGCGGGGAAACCCAGCAGGGAGGATTCTTCCGTGATCGTTCCGCTGTCGGACAAAACGCAATAGGCGTTTTTCTGAAGCTTGTTGTAGTCGAAATACCCAAAGGGTTTTGGAAACTGGACGCGCGGGTCGACGACCTTCTGCGGAAGATTTTCCAGCCGGCTCCGGGTTCGGGGATGGGTGGACACGACGACGGGCATGTCGTAAACATCGCAGGCTCGATTGAAAGCTTCCAGCGCCTGGAGCAGGTTTTGATTACTGTCGACGTTTTCCTCGCGATGAATGCTGGCGAGAATGTATTTGCCGCGCTCCAGATCCAGGCTGTCCAATACGGCGGAGCGTTCGATATCGCTCGCAAAATGATCCAACACTTCTTTCATCGGCGAGCCGGTGAGATAAATATACCGGTGCGGCAAGCCTTCGGAAAGCAGGTGGCGCCGGGCGTGCTCGGTGTAGACGAGATTGAAGTCGGCGATGTGGTCGATGATTTTGCGGTTGATCTCTTCGGGAACGTTGGGGTCGAAGCAACGGTTGCCCGCCTCCATATGGTACAAGGGAATTTTCATCCTCCGGGCCATGATTCCTGCGATGGAGCTGTTGGTGTCGCCGAGGATCAACGCCGCGTCGGGGCGCTCTTTCTGAAAAACCTTTTCCACCGAAGAAAGAATACCGCCCAGCGTGGCGCCCAACGACCCGGCGTCCACTTCGAGAAAATGGTCGGGCTTGGGTATTCTAAGTTCGCTAAAAAAAATTTCGTTCAGCTCATGATCGTAATTCTGTCCGGTGTGAATCAATTTATGATCCACCGATTCGTTGAGCCTGGCGATGACGCGGGACAATCGAATGATCTCCGGGCGCGTGCCGAGTATGGTCGCGACTTTAAGTTTTGAAGAGGCCATGAATTCAGGAACCTGAGCTAACGGATTCGGTTAAAACGACGGGCTCGGGAATGGTATCGGTCGCGCTGGGATCGTAAATCTCATGCGCCCAAAACAGCGTCAACAACTCCGTATCCCCGGTATTGGCGATCGTATGAGTGTGCAGGGTGGGAATGTCGATGTATTGCGGTCGATCCCCGCTCACCTCAAATTTCACGATTTCATCTTTAAACATCCGTCGCAGACAAATTTCCGCCCGGCCCCGGACGACAAGGAACCGTTCCAGTTTGGACAGATGATAATGGTTTCCCCGCGTGATTCCCGGTTTGGTGGTGGAGACAAAGGACTGGCCTCCGTTCAAATTTTTAACCGCCTCGAACAAATGCCCCCGATCGTCTTCATGGAGCTGCAAATCCCGGGGATAGGCCTGGGGAAACAGATAGGACCGATAGGTGTTGAAAAGCGCCAGGTCCAGCCGGTCGCGCAGGTCGGGAATGATATGGGCCTCGTAAGAGTCAGCCATGGCGCGGAGTTTCTCCAACAGTTCGCTCACCATCATGGGAACTCCCTCTACGGTAATATCGCCGGTTTTTTTGGTCAGGAGCAAGTCGTAAATAATTTCGGCGACTGTTTGCGCGTGGGCCAACTCCAGCGGCGAGTCGTCAATGATTTGCGGCGCCTCGCCCTGGGCCAGTTGATGGCAGAAGGTGGAAACGACGGAATTATAAAACGGCTTGCCACACTCGCCAAAGACATGCGGCAAAATCATATTGCTGAATTCGCCGCCCGATTTTTTGGCCCACTGCCGAAAATGCTCGGCGCAAATTCTTTTTGACCGACCGTAGGAACCCTCTTTATATATGTGGGTGGAGGATGAAAAAATTATATGCGCCTGGCTTTTCTGCCGCTCGCAACTTTTCACCAAATCCTCCGCCAGCCGGATGTTGACGGTTTCCAATTCCACGCTGTCGCCCCGGTTCATTCCCGCGAGATGCACGATGGCGTCGCAGGAGCGGACGAAATCGTCCAGGGCGTTGGGATCGGCGAAGGTCGAACGGTTGGCGACCTTGACGGTCACGCCCGCCTGCCCGTTCAAAAAGGCGCGCAGGCGCCAGCCAATCATGCCTTCCGCTCCGGTGATCCCAACGATGATTTTTTCTTGCGATGACGAAGATTCCGGCACGGGATCAGTCCTTCAATGCCGCCTGAACTTCCGGCAGAGTTAACAACAGCGTTTCAATTTCTTCCACGGACAACTGGACGGTGTTTCCCGAAGTGTAGTCCTCCGTAGCGGCCTCTTCGGGGTCGCCTTCGACAAAATATTTATTGTAATTGAGATCCCGCGCGTCCATTTTCACCCGATAATAATCGCCCATGTCCTCGGCCTGCCGCAATTCCTCGCGGGTCGCCAGGGTTTCGTGGATTTTTTCGCCGTGGCGCATGCCGATGACTTTTACGGAAACTTTGGAATCGAAAATATTTTTCAGGGCCTGGACCAGGTCGCCGATCGTGCAGGAAGGCGCCTTGCGTATAAAAATATCGCCCTGCCTGCCGTTTTGAAACGCAAACACCACCAGCTCGATGGCCGCGCTGAGGGGCAACATGAATCGCGTCATCTCCGGCAACGTCAGGGTGATCTCGCGATCGGCTTTTATCTGGTTGATGAATAACGGAATCACCGAGCCTCTGGAAAGCATCACGTTTCCATAACGGACGCTGGCGATCAGGGTGTCGTCCTCGCCGAGGTTTCTGGAAAACGCGCGGGCCGCTTTTTCCATCAACGCCTTGGTCATGCCCATGGTATTGATGGGATAGACCGCCTTGTCCGTGCTCAGGCAAACGACCTTGGAGACGCCCGCTTGCAGAGCGGACGCCAGGACGTTCTGGCTTCCGAGCACATTGGTCTGAACCGCTTCCATCGGAAAAAATTCGCAGGAGGGAACCTGCTTCAACGCGGCGGCGTGGAACACATAGTCCACATTCCGCATCGCCCCGTCGACGCTGGAGCGGTCGCGAACGTCGCCGATATAAAATTTTATTTTTGGATTGTCCAGACCCCGCCGCATTTCATCCTGCTTCAACTCATCGCGGCTGAATATCCGAACTTCCCTGAAAGATTCGTTGGCAAGATATTTTAAAAACGCGTGGCCAAAGGACCCGGTGCCTCCGGTTATTAAAATAGATTTGTCTTCAAATGAACTCACGCGAATCCTTTTTGATTGTTAGGGCGTGGATCGGGAGGCGCGACCTGCTTATCAAAAAGATCGAAAAAGCCGTTCCCGCATCCGCAATGTTTGCGTCAATATAACAAAACGGCAAATCAAACGAAATCAAATTAAATCCCCTCCTTCGGGCAGAAAACGTCCCGCCGCCTTGAATTTAGCCGCCAATTTGGCAATAATCCATTGGAGCGAAAAACGCTTCAACAACCCTTCTTGGCCCCATCGCCTTTAGGACCTCGTGGACTTATCGTTTATCACAGTCAATTATTATAACTCCGGGGCCATGCAAACCTGCCTGCAATCCATTGAAGACGCCGCCTCAAACTTGTCCCATGAAATCATTGTGGTCGACAACAGCGTCGACGATCCCGGATTCAACGACCTGAAAAAAAAATTTCCTCAGGCGCGATACCTTACCAACCCGACCAACGCCGGGTTCGCCACAGCCAACAACCAGGGAGCCAAAGAGGCCCAGGGCGAGACGCTCATGTTCATCAATCCCGACGTCGTCCTTCACGAAGGCGCGGCCGAGCGTCTGCTGGCCTTTTGCAAAGCCCATCCCGACGCGGGAATAACGGGTCCCAAGGTATTGAACGCCGACGGGTCCCTACAATATTCCTGCAGGAATTTCCCCACCCTCTGGTCCGGTTTATTCAATCGTTATTCCCTGCTAACGCGGTGGTTTCCCGACAACCGGTTTTCCACAAATTACCTGATGTTGGATTTCGACCACGACTCCGTAAAGGAAGTGGATTGGGTATCGGGATGTTGTATGATGATCCGCAAAGAGGTCTTTCGGCAAATCGGCGGGTTCGATGAAAATTACTTCTTGTTCAACGAGGACGTGGATATTTGCCGCGCCGCCTGGGGCAAAGGGTTCAAAGTCGTTTATTATCCCTCGGCGCGGATCGATCACGATATCAGTTCCAGCAACAGTAAAACGTCGGCCCGAATCGTAATTCAAAGGCATGCAGGAATGAGCTACTATTACAAAAAATATCATTCCGCCAACGTTCTCAAAATATTTTTTGTAAACGCCATGATCGGCCTTCGTTGTTGTTCTCAATTGATTCTCAACATTTTCAAATAATGCTTCCCAATCCTCCCGTCGCCTCCTCGGTTTACTGGATCGTTCCGGTTTCTGCCTTCGCGATTTCCGTTTGCATGTCCGGTCTGCTCGTGCGGTTGGCCGCTCCGGAAAAGACTAAAAATCTCGACCGCCGCGTTCCTATAAACTCGGAGGAAAAACCCGTGGCCACCTTTGGCGGCCTGGGCGTGATCCTTTCTTTTCTGATCGCCCTTTGGATCGCTTACTTCCTGACTCCTCCGGCGCATCGACTTTTCGACCTGTTTCTTGTTTTGACTCTGGGCGCTGGGGCGATGTTGATTCTGGGCGTCCTGGACGACTTGTTTGAATTTTTCGCAAAAACCAAATTCATTTTCCAGGCCGTCGTCGTTCTGGGACTTTACTTTTCCGGGTTCGGCGTCCAGCAAGTGGGAGACCTGGAGCTTTGGAAACCCCTCTCCCTCTTGCTCGCTTTTTTATGGATGGCGGGCATGTCCAACGCCGTGAACCTGATCGACGGTTACGACGGGCTGGCCAGCGGAATCATGCTGATTTCTTGCGCGGCCATGTTTTTCGTCTACCTTGGCCGCGACCTGCACCTGGCCGCCCTGCTGGCTATCGCCCTGTCGGGGAGCCTTCTGGGCTTTTTCATTTTCAATTTTCCGCCCGCTAAAATTATTTTAGGCGATACCGGGAGCCTGCCCATCGGCCTGCTCGCCGCGCTCATCGCGCTTGTGCCGATCAACCAAGGGTTTGTGGACGAAATTTATTTCCTGATTCCGGTCGTCCTCCTCCTGTACCCGATGCTGGACGCTTTTCACTCCTTTGCGCGCCGGATTCTCGCGGGCAAGAATCCTTTCCAAAAAGACAAATTGCACTTTCACCATCGCCTGGCCAAGCTGGGCTTTTCATCGAAGCAAATCGTTTTCTTGCTTTACGGCATTTCCCTTTATTTTAGTCTCCTCTCCCTGGTTCCCATTTACGACGTCAATCTCATTCCAAATTTCATTCCCATATTTTTAGTATTCATTATTATTAACGTCGCAACTTTTCTGTTCCTTTTGAGCCGTTACGAGAAAAAAGCCGGATCCTGACATGATCGACGCCGTAAAACAAAGCAGGCGCGAAATTCTAGCGGCGGGCCTGGCGCTGGCCCTGGCAGTCCTCCTGGTTTATTTCAACGCGCTGGAGGTTCCACTCCTATTCGACGATGAAAACACGATTCGCAAACACGGGTCGGCGGCGGATGATTTTTTAACTTTTAAAAGCCTTCGGTACCGCCACCTTTTTTACGGCTCCTTTTCCGCCAACTACGTGTTGGGCGGGTTTCAACCCCTTGGATATCATCTGTTCAATACGGCGGCGCACCTCGGAACCGCGCTCCTGGTATTCTGGATAGCGTTCGTCACGGTTGGAAAGGGAACCGACTGGGGACCCAAAGCCGCCCGCCGGATCGCGACGCTCGCCGCCTTGTTTTTTGCGCTTCATCCGGTCCACACCGAATCCATCACCTATCTTTCCGGTCGCGCCACTTCGCTTGCCGCGTTTTTTTATTGCCTGTCCTTCTCCCTTTTTATTGCCGGCGGCCTGAAGAACCCGCCCTTCAAACTGCCCTCCTGGCTGGTTTATCCAGCGTCCCTTTTCTTTTATGGGTGCGCCGTCCTCAGCAAGGAAACCGCCGTCGGCCTGATCCTCGTCGTCGTTTTATACGACGTTTTTTTCATGCGGGGAGAAAACTGGACCTCGCTCAAACGCCGCGTCCCGTCTTTTTACGCCTGGTTCCCCGTGCTGGCCCTGTTTGTAATCGTCAAAGTTCCGGACCTGACAAACCTTGCAAAATTATGGTTGTCGAAAATCGATCCTTTATACGCTCTCCTGCAATTAAAATATTCTTATTACCCAGCGTTGATATATTTTCTTCCAGTTAATTTGACGTTTGACTACGACTATCCCAACGTCCTCAATTTATTTCATCTCCATTTCATCCTGGCCGCGGCAGGGTTTCTCCTGCTTTTGTTTTTGATCCTGAAAAAGTTTTACATCCAATCTCCCATCCTGTCTTTTTGCGCTTTATGGAGTTTGATCAACCTTTTGCCAACCAACAGTTTTCTGCCCCGGGCGGATTATTTCAGCGAGAGAAACCTGTACATCTCGTCCGTCGGCCTGGCGATTTTTTTCGCCGTCGCTGTCTACTGGATTATCGAAGCGCAAAAATTCCGTCGGCCCGCCGCCCGGAGCGTCGGTTATTGCCTCCTCGTCCTCGCGTTGCTATTCAATTCCGCCCTGTTGATCCATCGCAACCAGGTCTATCAACAACCGGTTGCCCTGTGGGAGGACAGCTACGCAAAGGCCCCGGGCAAGGCGCGTATTCTCCAGAATCTGGCGCGGGCCTACATTTTGGCAAACGATTACGACAAAGCCTTCGTCGTTTTGAAAAAACTTAAGGCGCGGGCGCCTTCCCTTTATTTCGCCCGGTTGAACCTGGGGAAAATGTACATGCATTTTGGAAAACCCGAACTCGCGGTCGCCGAATTTCTGGCCGCCGTTAAAACCCGCCCCGAGGCGCCCGAGGGACACATTAACCTGGGAAGTTATTACGCCACCAACGGCCTCTATCAAAAAGCCAGAGAGGAATACGACAGAGTCAATTCCGTAAATTTGAGCGCGGAAGATCGTCGCACCTTTCTGTTGTCCAAGGGAAAACTGCAATATTATTTGAAGGCTTACGGAGAATCCGAAAAACTTTTGCAAGAAGTTCTGGCTTTGGGAAGAAACGAAATGAGCAAACCGGAGGCCCGCCTGTTTTTGGGAAAAACCTATCAGGCGACCGGGCGGCGCGAAGAAGCTCTAGTTGTATTAGGAAAAGTCGCCGGAGAAAAATCCTTGGCCGCCAAGGCCAAAAATCAAATGGCCATCCTTTATGCCGAGGCGGGTAAAAGCGAGCAAGCCCTGACTCTGTTTAAAGAAGCCGTCGTGTTGGATCCTTCCCTCGCAGAGGCCCATTTCAACCTGGGCCGTTTCCTGCTGGCAACCGGCGGCGACAAAAGCGAAGCCCGCCGTAGCCTGAACAGCGCCCTCAATCGGGTCCACGATCCGGCCAAAGCCAAAATCATCCGCGATATTCTGGCGGCGGAATTCGATTAAACCGCCGCAATTTTTTCAAAATTGTTTATAATCGCGTGAACCCGTTTTTATGCGGGTCGCAGTTTTCTATTTCGTTCGGGTTCCAAAAACTTTCAACCTTGAAAAATAATTTGCCATGTTGATTGAAAAAATTAAAAAGAAAGAAGCCCGCGTGGGTATTGTCGGGTTGGGTTATGTGGGACTCCCATTGGCGCTGGCCTTTGGCAAAGCGGGCTTTCCCGTTGTCGGTCTGGACCTCGACAAAAAAAAGGTGGACAAACTTTCCCGAGGGGAAAGTTACATTCATCATATTCCAAATGAAGCTATCCAGGAACTGGTCGGGGGCGGCGGTTTTTCGGCCAGCGTGGACTTTTCACAGGTCCGCGATCTGGACTGCATCCTCATTTGCGTGCCCACGCCTTTGAACAAAAACCGGGAACCCGATATGAGTTTCATCGTGTCCACGGCCAAAAACCTGTCCCCACATGTTACGAAAAATCAATTGATCGTTCTGGAGTCCACCACCTATCCCGGAACCACGCGGGAAATATTGATCCCGGAATTGGAAGCTCAATGCGGGTTGAAAGCCAATCAGGATTTTTTCGTGGCCTACTCGCCGGAAAGGGAGGATCCCAACAATAAAAAATTCACCACGGCAACCATCCCCAAGGTCGTGGGGGCGGACAACGAATACGGTCTAAGGGCCGCCGTAGCCTTGTACGCCAGCGTCATCGAGACCATCGTTCCGGTGTCCGGAACCATGGCGGCGGAGGCGACCAAACTGATGGAAAATATTTTCCGCTCGGTCAATATCGCTTTGGTGAACGAACTGAAAGTCGTTTTCGACCGCATGGGAATCGACGTCTGGGAAGTCATCAAAGCCAGCAGCACCAAACCTTTCGGCTTCATGCCCTTCTATCCCGGTCCCGGCCTGGGTGGACACTGCATCCCCATCGATCCTTTTTATCTCGCCTGGAAGGCGCGCGAGTACAACGTCGCGACGCGGTTCATTGAACTGGCGGGGGAAATAAACTGCTCCATGCCGGAATACGTGTTCCATAAAATCCAGAACAGTCTGAACGACGCCGGAAAAAGCCTCAAAGGCAGTCGCATCCTGATTCTCGGCCTGGCATACAAAAAGGATATCGACGACGAGCGCGAATCGGTCAGCTACAAGATCATGGAGATGCTGGACCGTTACGGAGCCAAAATCTTTTTCAACGATCCCTACATTCCCCAGGTGGGCAATAAACGCGAATATCCGGATTTCGTGGGAATGAAAAGCGTCGAACTGAAAAACCTAGACGAATACGATCTGACCGTGATATTAACCGATCACTCAGTTTATGATTACCAGGACATTGTCAACCAATCCAACATTGTCGTCGACACGCGCAACGCCTGCGACGGAATTCATTCGGAAAAAATCGTGAAGGCCTGATCGCCTGGCTTTTTATTTTTTATTTTTAATATGCAATTTCTTTTTCATATCGACGTACTGGCCGCCCGCCTGCGCGAGCCGGAAACGCTGGACGGCCTTTGGGCCGCCTGTAAAGCCGGAACCGTGAGCGGATGGATTTTATCCTCCGTCGTGTCCTCGCTTTCCGAACGCCTGTCCGCCGATTCCAATGGCGCGTCCCTTCGCCCCGCATTGCAACAGGCTATCGCCTGCCTCTCGATTTCCCCCGTAACGGCCAAGGAATTGCGCGACGGTCTGGGCGCTCCGGAGGGAATGGAAACCGCCCTCGCCGTTGCCTGCGCACGAGCGTTGAACCTCGACGGCGTCGTGACCCTCGACCCAAAGCCGTTTAAAGACGCCGGCGTTCCGGCTTTCAATCCGAAACAGGCCGAGGCGCTTTTAAAATCGGGCAAACCGGCGGACAGCGCTCCCCTGCTCGACGTCGGCGCCTCCTATCCGAAAATCATGGAAGCGGTGGAATCTTCCATGGCTCCAGTGGTGCGGTCCGGAAAATTTATCCTCGGCGCGCCCGTTGAGAATTTGGAAGAAGCCGTCGCCCGTTATTGCGACAGTAAATTTGCCGTGGGGGTTTCGTCGGGAACGGACGCCCTGCTGATTTCGCTGATGGCGGCGGGAATCAAGCCGGGCGACGAGGTAATCACCACGCCGTATACTTTCTTTGCCACCGCCGGGTCCATCGTCCGCGCCGGGGCGCGTCCGGTATTCGTGGATATCGATCCCGTCACCTTCAATATCGACCCTGCCCGGATCGAAGAAAAACTGACCGCCAACACGCGAGCGCTCATGCCTGTACATTTGTACGGTCAAAGCGCGGACATGGAACCGATTCAGGACCTGGCGCGCAAAAACAATTTAATTGTCATTGAAGACGCCGCTCAGGCGATCGGTTCCGCTTGTAACGGGAAAAAAGCCGGCGGAATGGGAGACTTCGGTTGCTTCTCTTTTTTCCCGACCAAAAACCTCGGCGGGTTTGGCGACGGCGGCATGGTCACAGTCCAGTCGGAAGAAAATTGGGACCGGCTCAAAGTTCTGCGCAACCACGGCTCCCAACCGAAATATTTCCATAAAACGGTCGGCGGCAATTTTCGCCTCGACGCCCTGCAGGCCGCCGTCGTTCTGGCAAAACTGCCGTTTCTGGACGGGTGGATCGAGAGCCGCAGGCAGAACGCCGCGTTATACAACAAGCTATTTTCAGACGCCGGTTTGAATAATCGCGTGCACACACCGAAAGAAATATTTGCCCCGCACACTTACAACCAATTTGTGATTCGCGTCGGCGACCATAGAGACGCCTTGAGAAAATATTTGCAAGAGCGCCAGGTGGCGACAGAAATATATTATCCCCTGAGCATGCACATGCAGGAGTGTTTTTCCGAACTGGGTTACCGGGAGGGCGATTTCCCCGAGGCGGAGAAAGCCGCGAAAGAAACCATCGCCTTGCCGGTTTATCCCGAATTGACCGAACAGCAAATTGAATATGTCGTAGACGGCGTCCGCCGGTTTTTTGAAATATCCGCTTAGTATCGCAGGGCGCTGAAAAAGTATTTTATAGCATCGCCTACTGTCACCCGACAGCCTGTAACGTTGGCCCCGGCGCCTAGCCGTTTTTTTGAGAAATCCGCTTAGGGCTTTCGAAAATTTTTGAGATACGGGGTCAGCCAACCTTTCGCCATCAATTTTCTAAATCCGGCAAAGCTCGATTTCCTCCCCGCCTGGATTTTTTTTCTTTCTCGCCAAACGCGCGGCAAATCAAAAACCGCGTCCCATTTAGCCCTCAATATGATTATTCCCTGCCCGCGAAACGCGAACCAAACCAGCGCGGCAAAATCCGCCAAAAGCCGCTGGGGAAGATAAATCCAGACCCAGGGGAACGGCATGTTTTTGAAATAGGACCACACCTGATTTCGGTGGCCGTGATAGACCGCAAAGTCGCTTTGCTTGCCCAACGAAGCGGAACCGATATGCGCGACGACGGATTCCGGAACCAGCAGGCAACGGCGTCCCAGGTGACGCAGGCGAAAGGCCAGATCAACGTCTTCGAAATAATTAAAAAAACTTTCGTCGAAGCCTTCCGCTTCAAGCAAGGCGTCCCGCCGGTAGAGGGCCGCGGCGGCACAGGGCGCAAAAATTTCCTGGCGCTTGATTTTACAGGAGGCGACCGGGCGTCCGTGTCCGCGTCGCCAGGCCAGACCGCCGACATGGTAGACGTCGCCTGCGCCGTCCAGCAAACTGTTATCCGGATGATTGAGAGCCAGACTACCAAAAAACGAAAACTGAGGAAACTCGTTCGCGGCGCCCAAAAGTTTCTCCAGCCAATCGGGTCGGGGAAAGGCGTCCGGGTTGAGCAGGGCGATCCACCCGCAATTGTCCGCCTTTTTTATGGCCAGGTTGTTTGCCGCGGCAAACCCCCGGTTTTCTTTTAAGGCGACGATCTCCGCTTCTCTATAAATTTCGCGGATTCCATTCAGGGAATCGTCGGCGCTGGCGTTGTCCACTACGATGATTCTTTCCGGGCGCCGCGTCTGGCGGGACAGGGCGCCCAGGCAATCGCGAAGGCAGGAACCGGAGTTCCAGTTGACGATCACAACGGCGATGGAGTTTTTTTGAACCATGGAGGATTGAGGGAAGGACTCGAACCGAGAGCGAACCGAATGCGCCTGGAAAAATTTGAACGCCAAAGAAAGCTACGGCCAGTTCCCCCACCTGTAAGGTGGCAATGAAAGACAGACCGTGAATTTATCCTATCACAGCGGGCCGGTTTTATTGGAGCCAATCCTGATGTTGCGATTCGGTCCGCTATCCTTTACCCTATGGGCAAACAGGGCGCTAATTTGGCCATGGGGGCATGGCAAAAAGCGCATTAAAGGGTTAAAATTTTCCTCATTCTTATTCATCCACCTCAACACTCCGAAAAAAAATGAAAATACTAGTCACCGGCGCCGCTGGATTTATCGGCTACCACACCTCCAAACGTTTGATGGACGATGGACATGAAGTGATTGGCTACGACATTGTGGACGATTATTACGACGTCAATTTGAAACTGGCGCGTTTGAAAATGCTCCAGGACTACGACAAGTTCAGTTTCCTCAAAAAGAATATAAACGACAAGGAAGCCGTCGACGCCATGTTCAAAACGCACGAGCCGCAACGGGTGATCCACCTTGCGGCCCAGGCGGGAGTACGCCATTCCATCGATCATCCCCACATGTTCATCAAGGACAACGTGGAGGGATTTTTGCACATGCTGGAGTGTTGCCGGCATTTTAAAACGGAGCATCTGGTTTACGCCTCCACCAGTTCGGTGTACGGGTTGAACGAAAATTTCCCGTTCAAGGAATCGGACAATGTGGACCATCCCGTTTCCTTTTACGGCGCCACGAAAAAAGCCAACGAGCTGATGGCTCATACTTACTCGCATTTATTCAACCTGCCCACGACGGGCCTGCGATTTTTCACCGTGTACGGTCCCTGGGGCCGACCGGACATGGCGCTGTTTTTGTTCACCAGCGCCATCGCGGAAAAACGGCCTCTCGACGTCTACAATTACGGAAAAATGGCGCGGGATTTTACCTACATCGACGACATCGTCGAGGGCCTGGTGCGCGTATTGATGAAAGCGCCGGAGTCTGATCCCGCCTGGACGAGCGCAGACCCGAACCCCGCCTCCTCCTCGGCGCCGTATCGCGTTTATAATATCGGCTCCACGCTGTGCGTGGACCTGCTCGACTTCATCCGGGAAATCGAAAAGAACCTGGGGATGAAAGGCGAGTTGAACATGATGCCCATGCAACTCGGGGACGTGGTCAAATCCTTGGCGGACACGTCGCTCCTGGTTAAGGACTTCGGTTACCAACCCAAGTACAGCGTCGAATACGGGATCAAAAAGTTCGTCGACTGGTACGTCGATTATTACAACGTGAAAAGGCCCGGTTAGCGATACGCGCCGAACCGACCTCCTTAATGGCCCTTAACAAACGCGTTCTCATAACCACCGTCCCCTTTGGGGAAGTCGACCCGGCTCCCCTGACGATTTTGCAAGAAGCGGAGGCGGAATTCATTCTCAATCCTCTCAAGCGCAAGCTCAAGGAAAACGAATTGGCCGAGTTGATCGGCGGCTTCGATATTCTCATCGCCGGCACGGAACCCATCACGGAAAAAGTCCTGGCGCGGGCGGCGGATTTGAAGTTCATTTCGCGAGTGGGGATCGGCCTGGATTCGGTCGATCTCATCGCGGCAAAAAAGCGCGGAGTCCAGGTTTCCTACACGCCAGACGCGCCTTCTTCCGCCGTTTCGGAGTTGACCATCGGCATGATCGTTGCTCTTTTGAGACGCATTCCAGAAACCGACCGCGATATCAAAAACTCCCGCTGGCGCCGTTTGATGGGAAGACAAATTGCCGATTGCGTCGTCGGCGTGATTGGAATGGGGCGAATCGGAAAACGCGTCGTCCAATTGTTGCGCGCCTTTGGACCCAAAATTCTCGCCAACGATTTATGTCCCGACGAGGAGTTTGGAAACCAATCTGGAATACGCTGGGTGGATAAAAACGTTATTTACCAGGAAGCGGACGTTATCACGCTTCACGTTCCTCTCACCCGGCTGACAAAAGGCTTGATCGCCAAAAAAGAAATAGAGACGATGAAATCGAACGCGGTTTTGCTGAATACCTCCAGAGGCGGTATTATAAATGAAACGGACCTGGCCGGGGCTTTGAGGTCGGGAACGCTTGCCGGCGCCGCGCTCGACGTCTTTGAAGAAGAGCCTTATGTCGGCGAATTGGCGGGTTTGGAAAACTGTTTGCTCACCGCCCACATGGGTTCCATGTCCGAATCCTGCCGCAAAAGGATGGAACGGGAAGCCGCCGAGGAGGTCTTGCGCTTTATCCGGGGAGAACCTTTGCACAGCCCCGTCCCGGAAGCGGAATACGACGTCCAGCGGCAATCATAAAATTGAGCGCGATTTGAATGTTTGGTCTTGAAAAAAAAATCCACGCCCAGCTTTCCTTATTGAAGGACAAATTCGATCTTCAGGGAATCAAGGCCGAATTTGAAGCGGAAGGTTCTTCCTTTCGGGATCTGGTGCGGCTCCGCAGGCTCACGGATAAACTGGACCTGAAATTAATTCTTAAAATCGGCGGCGTCGAGGCGGTGCGCGACCTCAAGGATTCCCTGGAAGCGGGAGTCGACGGCCTGATCGCCCCCATGGTGGAGAGCGCGTTTGGATTGAAAAAGTTTCTGGACGCTTACCAGTCTATTTACAAAAGTAATCGGATTTACAAATCCATAAATATCGAAACCCGCGCGGGAGTGGAAAACCTGGATGAAATTCTGGCCCTTGCCAAAGGGGAAATTGACAATATCACCGTAGGCAGAACGGATTTGAGCGCCTCCTACTTCGACGAAGAGGTTCACCCTGACAGCGAATTCATTTTTAAATTGATCGCGGATTTGGGGGAAAAAATCAAACCCACGGGCCTCACAATGACGGTGGGCGGCAGTTTAAGCGTCCGTTCCCTCGAGTACATGAACGGCCACGGGTCCGACTGGATCAATAATATTTACCGTCTGGAAACGCGGAAAACTATTTTTCCAACGCAAACCATGCTGAACGACAAAGACTGCCTTTTGGCCGCGTTCCGGTTTGAAGAGCTTTATATTTTGTCGAAAAAAGAAATCAACGATTTATTTCTGGAGTCCGAAACGGCCCGGCTCGCCCGACTCCAAACAAGGACGAAATCATAAATCGTAAATTCGCCGTCGTCCCGGATGGACCAGGAAAACCCGCCCGCGCGTCATGCCTCCCTTCAAAAATCCGCCCGCAAAATAGCGTTTCTCCTAAAGCGGCGTTTTTAGCTAAAGCAATTTCCCCCTTCCTCCGTTAAGCCCATGGAGGCGCCGCGCGCCGGACCGGGCGGTAACGCTTCGTCCGAATATCCCGACACTCAACCCGAAACCGGAATCTATTATGCCCACAAGTACCTTTTCGCAAATACCCGCAGTGATCAAATATTTTGAAACAGCCCGACCCGCTTCTATTCTCGATATCGGCGTGGGCAATGGAAAGATGGGCTTCATGGCTCGGGACTTTCTCGACGTCATGTTAGGCGAACGCTATAAAAGGGCCGACTGGCAGGTACGGATAGACGGGATCGAGGTTTTCCCCGACTACATTCAGGATCATCAAAAAGCGGTTTACGACGACATTTTTATTGGCGACGCGATGCAGGTTATCGACGGGCTGGGGGAATATGAAATGATCATCATCGGCGACGTGCTGGAGCATTTCGAGAAAACCGCCGCCTGGCGTTTCCTGGACAAATGCGCCGCGCATTGCTCGAAATACCTGCTCCTCTCCATCCCGCTGGGCGAGAAATGGATTCAACCGGAGATTTACGGCAACCCGCACGAGGAACATCTTTCGTTTTGGAAACCGGAGGAATTTGAACCCTTCGCCGATCAAAAAACGTATCTGGATTTTCCCGGCGTCGGGCTGTATGGAAGTTTTTTAATTGGCCGGGGAAATTACCTGCATCACGGAGTCCGGCAGGAAGCGGACGCGCGCTTTGCCGCAGGGGACCGCCAAGGGGCCGTGGACGCCCTCGAAAAGGCCTTGAAAATTCTACCGCCCAATCTGGAAAGCGAATTTTTACTGGCGGACTTTTTGATCGGCCAGGAAAAAACCTCCGAAGCCCTCCAGCGACTCAACAAAGTCCAGGAAGAATTTCCTCTTGAACCGGGCGTCAAAAGTTGCATTGAACAATTGGCGAACGCCTTGAACAAAAAAATCCTCTGCCCGGCTCGCGCTTAAAACCTGCGCGTCGTTTTTTCTGCCGCGGCGGACCGTCAATTAGCTTCCACGGAGCCTGGGATTGGAAAAATAATGGACCAGGTCGCGAACGGAAATGATTCCCTCCACCTTCCCCTGATCCGTGACCACCAGATGACGCACCTTGTTTTTGGCCATGAATTTATTGGCGTCGACCACAGTCTCGCCGACGTCCAGAGAAACAAGAGGCTGGGTCATGATCTCCTTAACTTTGGTTTCCTTCGGGTTCAGTCCCTGAGCGATTAACCGCCGGGTGACGTCGGTTTCCGTAATAATCCCCGAGTATTCTTCTCCCGTTTTCACCAAAACCGATCCCACTTTTTTTTCGGTCATAAAGGTCGCGACGCTTTGAACCGAGTCGTCCGAATCGACGCTCAGGACCGGGGACGACATGTACTCGCCGATGGATTCGTCTCTATGGCTTGAATCTTTTACAAATTTATGGGGCACGTGTTTTTTCATGAGAGGCGCCTCGATCAAGGGGTTGTCAATTTCCAGGCCCTAAGGCCACAGGTATAAACTACGCCGCCAGCGCCCCGGTTTCAAGCGCCGACGGCGATTTATTATGGAAATATCGGGGATTCTAATTTATATTTCCCGGGGATTGTAGGTTACTATCAAAACCACCGACTTCTCTGAACAAGAATCCGGCATAATGTTTAGCGGTTTCAAGGGATTCTGGATTAGAAATTATGGGGCAAATAGAACAACGATTTTTTCCGCGCATCCAGGTAAGCCAACGGGTCTCGGTCGCAGGCATGAAAAAACCCGTCTATCTGGAAATCACCGATATCAGCATCGGCGGCGTTTCTTTTTTCACCGAAAAGCCGGTGCCGGAAGGAACGCGCCTGTTTCTGAACTTTCCGCGCAATGAAATGTTCCGGGGATGCACGATAGAAATAGTAGTGTTGAGGTGTTTTCCTGACAAGGACCAAAAGATTTTTAAAATCGCCTCCTCCTTTATAAATAACAGCTTGGAGTTTGTGAACGACATTTTGAATCTGACTTAGGATTAAATGCGCCTCTAACAGGTTGCTGAAAAAGTCCGGGGTCCCCACCATAGCCAAGGCCACTCCCGGTTTCGCGAAATACATTCGATCTCATGATTCGAAGGATCATCCGTCCCAAACTGACGCTGGACGAACGTTGAGCCGTCAAAGAATATTTGAAATCCCTAACGCGGGGCTGGCCAGAGTCTCTATAGAAGAATGAGAAAGATTGGCTATTAATGGATATCTGGAGTAAGCTTGTGAATACCAATTCCCACGATTTGCCGCCCCCAGTTTATACGACGGTCATCAGTTAACAAATTTTTCTCAAGGAGTCAGCCATGGCGTCAGCATCGGCCCGCCACATATTGGTGGAAAACGAAGATGAATGCAATAAACTGAAAAGCGAGATCGAGGGCGGTACGGATTTCGCCGAAACGGCCAAATCCTACTCCAAATGCCCCTCCGGCGCCAGCGGCGGCGAATTGGGCGAGTTTCGACCCGGTCAAATGGTGCCGGAATTCGACCAAGTGGTTTTCAACGACGAAGTCGGCAAGGTGCATGGACCGGTGAAGACCCAGTTCGGATACCATTTGATAGAAATTACCAGCCGGAGTTGAGGAGGCGCTTGTTTTGAAAAAAGAAGCTCCGGTCCAGCGGGAGGAACACCCTATATTCACTATTTGGGTGCATGTCGGTTATAGCATCCTGATCCTGTCCATGATCGGCTGGATGGTCTACATGGAATTTTTTATGTAATTCGTCCGCTCACCCCTCTCCCCGCCCCAAACCGAACTGTCGGCAACGTTGAAATTCTCGATCTGGAACCGACAATCGGTTTACAATGCCTCATGTTGTCTGTCCTCTTCGATTTATTTTGGGCGCTTTTTGGCGGTTTGTTTTTCGTGTCGCTTTCCATAGCCGTCTATTGGTACGGATTTGTCCTTTTCAAATATTCCCGCCTGGTAGAGGATATCGCCACTTCACAAATTTCAACCACGCGGCGGAGTCCGCACGCACGGTCAAGTCGGTCCCTTCGCCGACCCCCCGTTCCACCTGAAGTTTCCCGTCGGCGACGCGAATAACGACGTCGATATTTTCATCGCCTTTAAAATGAAACTGGACGGCGAAATTTGCGCCTTTCGCCTTGTCCGGATTAAATATCAAGTGCACGCTCTTTAAAAAATTCTCCACCGACCTGGGTTTTATCATCGAGCGAACAGAGCGGATTTCCTTCGCCGGATTTTTTTAGGGGACGCGCTAGTCGTAAAAGGAAACGATTCTTTCCGGAGCGACGCCCAGCCGGAGCAGGTCGTCGCGAATGTGACCGCGCCAGATGTACGAAGAAATCACAATCGGCTCCTCCCCATTTTTCCACAATTCTTCCGGGACGCCTTCCGGAGCGACGACGGGAACGCCATGGACCCGCGTCCCCTTTTTCAATGGATCCCGGTCCACGATCAGGTACTGGCAATCGCTTTGGAAAAACCCGGCGCTACGATCCAGATGTTCGGTGTGATGCCCGGCGCCCCAAATCAAAATTTTTGATTCTTTAGAAAATCGCACGATCAACCTTCTCATGCGCGCCAGGCTTTCATCCCGCGCCTTCAAATAATTCTGCGCGGTTTTTATGTCCGCCATAATCTCCTGCCGTGAGGGGAGCGTCTCGTCCACCTCGCCTTTGACCGCGATCACGCGCCGCCCATTGTAACCCTCCATATCCTGCTGAAAAATTATATTCCATCCGGCGCGCCGCAAAAGCCGCTTCAATGAGAACTTGCTGAAATGGGTAAAATGCGCGAGCGAAAAAAATCCCGTCAGATCCGGGCCGTGGTATTTAATCGCGCTGTCCACGATGGGAACTTCCACCACCAGTCGCGCCTCGTCCGGAACTTTCGCTCGAAGCGCGCGCAAGGTTTCCAGCGGCGAACGCAAATGTTCCAGTACGTGGAACATAAGGATCAAGTCGCACTGCCCCAACTCTGGATAATTCAAATCGGATCTACAGTAAAAAGGAATATCCGGAGAACGTTCTTTTGCCTGGCGAATCAAATGCGGATCGGAATCGATCCCGGCGCATTGGAATCCGGCAGGCAATTTGCTCAGCAACGTTCCTTCCCCGCAACCGATTTCCACTACTCTTCCGGACGATCCGCAATTGTCTAAAATCCATCGAACCCGCTCGTCCGCGTCGCAATGGCCGTAACTTGCCCCGGCCTTTTCAAACAGCGCGGCCTGCCCTTCCGGCGTGTACCATGGGTCGCACCGCAGGGTTCCGCAGAGAGAACACATGACGACGCGATGCAGCGCGCGGTTGCTTCCGTCTTGATCCTCGAAAAACTGAAAATCGTCCAGACGATAAATTTCCGTTGCCTCCTCGGTCGCGCAAAACGGGCAACTGGATTTTTCCTGCAACGAGATTTTAGATGAGCGGGCGGGAAGCCTCTTGTAGCAAGCCCAAGGGATGGATGAGATTTCCGTCATGAATATTTTTCTATACCTTCATGCGTTGTAATCATATTGGAAGTTAGCGCTCTTTGCGCTGGATTATACAAACTTTTAAATCCAACCAGCCAAAATTTATTTTCGATTCGTTTGAAGTGTTGCGCTACACTAGCGCGCTATGTTTAAGAATCGTCGCATTGTCGCGCTGTCAATTTTTATTCTCGCCCTGACCGTAGGGTTTTGGGGTTCCTCGCGCTACCCCGCGCTGAGCAGTAAAGCCGCGCTTTCTGGGGCCTCCGGATTCGAGGACCCGATGACCCACCAGGCGCATTTCAAGGTTCCAAAAAATGCTCCCCTCCATGAGCGTGTGTTTTACACCACGCTCAACTGGTACGAAACCAATTGGCGCGGCATGGCCTTCGGTCTCGCTCTGGCCGCCGCCTTTTTGACTCTTCTGACTTATCTTCCCAAAAAACCTTCGCCCAATCGTTTCGTCAACAGTCTCCAGGGCCTTTTAGCGGGCACGCCGCTGGGCGTTTGCGTGAATTGCGTGGCTCCCATCGCCAAGGGAATTTACGAGGCGGGGAGCAAAATGGAGACCGCGCTCGCCGTCATGTTCAGTTCCCCCACGCTGAACATCGTCGTCCTCACCATGGTGTTTTCAATTTTCCCCTTGTACATGGCTCTGCTGAAACTGGCCGGAACGCTGACGCTGATCCTTTTGATCCTGCCGCTGATTTCCGACAAGGAACGGAAATCCAGCCGCAAACCCGTCCCCCTGGCGGGCGAGCTGGCTTGCTCCTGGGACGGCGGTTTGGAATCCTGGTCCCAGGCCTTCATGGAAACGGCTCGGGATTACTGGAAAAGTTTCAAATACATTTTCGTGCGCACGTTTCCGCTGATGCTGTTCGCGGGATTTCTTGGCGCCTTGATGAGCCATACCTGGAATTTCGATCATTTGATCGGAGTCGACGTCAACCTCGCCAACCTGGGATTGATCTCTTTCATGGGAACCTTTCTCCCCTTGCCCATCGCCTTCGACGTCATGCTCGCTCAGGCTTTAATGACGTCGGGATTCGCCGACGGTTTTGTCGCGACCCTCCTGTTCACTCTTGGAACTTTCAGCGTTTATTCGGCGATGATCGTGTGGCGAACCTTCTCGTTGAAGATCGCCGCCCAACTTTACCTGATCGTTTGCGTTCTGGGGATCGGGTTAGGATACGCCGCCAACGCCTGGTCGGAGCGGCAATTCGTCCAGTGGCTCGCCGGTTACGAAGAAATCCTGCTGGACGAGTCGGGAACGCCATCGGACGCCCCCCGGAGCCAGGCCCTGATTGAGCGCGCGGCTCCTTTGGCTCCAACAATAAAGCGAAGGGGAACTCCATTTTTAAAAATCGGGAATTTGGCGGTTGATTACCTCCCCTACCCAAAGCGAACCGCGACCGGCGAGGCCCCGTTTCAAAAAGTATCCGGACCGGAATTGGGAATCGAATATTCCAACAAAATCACTCCCGCCAGTTTTTTTGATCCTTTGTATTTTGGACGCGGCGTCGCCTCGGGCGACTTCAATAAAGACGGATGGGTCGATCTCGCCGTCGCCACCGACAACGGTTTCGAGTTGTACCAAAACGTCGACGGCGACCGGTTCCAGCGCTGGGCGATTCCCAATCGACAGATGATCGGCAAACAGGGAATCTCCGTCGCGTTGGCGGATATGAACAACGACGGTTGGCTGGACGTATTTTTCACCGCGTTCAACGACGGCAATTATATTTGGCTCAATCCCGGCGCCAGCGGAAAGTTTTCCGAATTGATTTCCGTGCCGAGAAATAATTCCTTGCTGACCAGCGCTTTGGGATTTGCGGATCTGAACCGGGACGGATTTTTGGACGTGGCCAACGGCAACTATTACCTCGGCGTTTTAACGCGGACGCCCAACGACGCTTCGTCCAATCAAATCGTTTTCAACGAGGACTTGAGCTTTCGCGCGGTCGACCTGCCCGGCGTCCCCGGCCAAACCCATTCCACCCTACTCTCCGACATTAACGGCGACGACCTGCCCGACCTTCTGGTCGCCAACGACTACCAGGTAGCGGACGAATATTATTTTGGAAAAGGTAGCGGCGACTTTAGCAAAATAAAGCGATCGGACGGCGTCGTTCCCCTCACCACCGAAAACACCATGAGCATCGACTCAGGGGATTTTGACAACGATCTGATACCGGATTTTTATCTGGCCAATATCGGCTTCACGCGCGGCATAGACGTCGTGTCCAATATTTTTGGAGACTCCATGCAGGACGCCGGCAGGGAATTTTGCGATTCAGGTAAAAGCGTCCTCGACCCGCCCGCCTGCCATGAGCTTTTGAAACTGGCCACATTATTGAATCCTGAAAAACAGGACGTGACCGAAAAATGCTCCGTGCTGGCCGAGCGCAAAGCGGTCCAGGAATGCATGGTTTCGCGTATGGCTCTCACTGCGGTGAAGCGGAACGATCCGGCCTTGTGCGAAAAAATTTCCGCCCGCTATCCCTTATTGCAAACCGTATGCAACGGCTACTTTAAGGCTAAAAAAGCGGCAGGGAACAGCGACAGCGAAATCCCCATTCAAAGTTTGTTCAATATATTAATGCGCGGCAAGGGAGACGGAACTTTTGAAAACGTTTCCGAGCAAGCCGGAGTGAAGACTGCGGAGTGGAGTTGGAACGCGCGCTTTGCGGATTTGGACAACGACGAATGGCAGGATTTGTTTGTGGTGAATGGAGTGTTGATCACGCAGGAATTCGCTTCCAACAATTTTTTCCATAACCGGGAAGGAAAAACCTTCTCGGACGAGGCGAAGGCGTTTGGCCTGGACGATCACGACCACAGTTCGTCCTACGCCTATCTGGATATGGACGCCGACGGCGACCTGGATATCGTCGCCAACACCCTGTACGGTCCGTTCAAGATATACATAAATAACGAAACGAAAAACCACAGCGTCGGGTTTCGCTTATGGGACGGCAAGGGCAATCGTTTTTGCGTGGGATGCAAAATTATAATTCGTTACGGCCCGGCGGGCGAACGGGGGCAGTTTCGTGAAATCAAAACCAGCGGCGGGTTTCATTCTTTCGACGCGCCGCGCGCGCATTTTGGCCTGGGCCGTTTCGCAAAGGTAGAAAGCGTGGAAGTGGTATGGTCGGATGGAGAAAGGTCGCTGATCAAGGAAGCGTTCCCGGCAAATCGGGAATACGTTATCACGCGCGGAGGGAATTAAAAATATCGGAGAAAGAGTTTCGTTTAACTCTGGGTTTGTTTGCTCAAATATTCAGGAAGGGTCCATTCCACCGCGTCGGTATCGATATGGTAATGCCCCAGCGCGCCGCAATAGGAGCAATGTTCGATTCCGTAGTCGTAATCGATGGTCACCGACGTCTCTTTGTGATCGCAAATGATTTTTAATTTGCGACCCGACTTGTCGTCCTTGGGAGAGTTCTCGTAAGCTATGAAATCCTGAGTCATGGCGTTCTCGCTTTCTGTATGAAGCGGTCTATACCAACTTATCGGTAAAAGCATTATACAACATAAATATAAGATAACAACATTAGCCCCGCATTAAGCGAAAATTAAACCAGGCAGGCGCCTGGAGGCAATAGTTGGCGATAGGGAATCTATCTTACCTACTTGTATCCTAAGCCGCCGAAATTTCGATATTGCGTTTGAGATGCGCAAGCACACCCTTGCTTGCAGATTCCCCTCAAACGTCGCAGGAACCGCCTCCAGGCGCTTGCCTGGCTGGACCCAGTGGTTTGAAATGCAAAATCAGAGCGGCGAGCAAGGTCAGGTTATTGCCCAGCGCCACGACCATCGCCAGGCCCGTCAGCAATCCAAAATAAATCGTGGGAATAAAATTCGACAGCGCCAGGATGGAGAACCCGAAGGTCACGGTGATGGAGGTGTAATAAATCGCCCGTCCAATACTTCCGTGGCACCGGTCGACGCAGGAGCGGTAATCGCTGTCCTTTGCAAACTCTTCCTTGAACCGGTGGATATAATGAATTGTGTCGTCCACCGCGATGCCAATAGCGATCGCCGCGATGGTGATCGTCATCATGTCCAGCGGAATCCCGAAGACCCCCATGATTCCCAACACCAGCCCGGCGGCCAGTATGTTTGGAATGATGGCCAGCCCGGCCAACCGAACGTTTCTAAATAAAATCGCGAACATGATTAATATGGCAACGAACACAAATCCGAGCGTTTGGATTTGCGACCCGTACAAACTGTACAACATGTTGTTGTATAGAATCGCCATGCCAGTGAAGCGGAAACGATCCTCCGGAATCTTCATTTCCTCGACCAGGAATTTGCGGATTTTTTCGATCAGGTCCTTGCGCTTTAACGTAGGCTCCGCCTCAACAATGCGCATGGTCATCCTGACTTGGTTGGCGTCGTCCGACAAATAGGGCTTGACCATCGTCCGGTTCACCTCGTCCGGAAGCAGTTTGCGGATCAACGCCAGGTCGTAATCGTCGGGCATTTCGCCGTCGTTAATCAATTTGATTATTTTCATGGTCGTGGCGATGGACAACGCCTTGCCAATCTCGGGCAAACTTTCCAAGTGATCGTGAATTTTTTCCAATCTGTTCAGCGGCCCGGCATGGAACCAGTAGTTGGGTTCCTCGTCCTCCTCCTCTTCGGCGAATGGGTCGTCGAAAACTTCCTTTTCCATTTTTTGCTTTTCGACGTCTTCAAAGTACTTGGCGGGAGGGTTGACGATCAAGGCGAGCGGAGTGGTGCCGCCCAGTTGCCGGTCGATCACTTCCATTCCCTGATAAATTTCCGTGTGCGTTTTAAAATTGTCGATGAACCGGTTCTCAACGTTCAATTGCGAAATCCCCGCCAGGCTGAATAGTCCCACCGCTACGCCGCCCAGCAGAACGCCGGTTTTACGCTCATGCGTGAAACGCGCCACCCCCATCGTCAAAGTCCGCGTCGAATCCTCGGTAGAATCCGGCGTATCGGGCGCGAGCAATACCATGCAGGCGGGGAGCACGACGAACGCCAGGATAAACCCCATTGTGATTCCAATCGTCATCATCCAACCGAAATCGATGACTGGTCGAATCCCGCTGACCACCAGCGAGCTAAACGCCACCATCGTTGTGATCGCCGTATAGAAGCAGGGCTGGAACATGAACAGCACCGTCTCCTTCGCCAGAAAAAAAGAAGACTCGCCGGGATTCGACGCCTGCAGTTCGTTGAACCGCACGACCAGGTGAATGGTCAACTGCATGGTGATGATGATCAGGATGGAAAGAAAGTTCGAGGAGATCACCGTCACCCGCCAGTCCAGCCAACCGAGGTAGCCCACCATGGCCAGAGCGTTGACGGCACAGCAAAGCAGAGGCAACGCCACCCAGCGGACTTTCCTGAAGAACAAATAAAGAACCGCCAGCATGAACAGGAGAACGCCGCCGCCAAATTTTTCGATGTCGTTTTCAATATACCCGACCATGTCCGCCGTGATCATGGGGACGCCGCCCAGAAACATTTGGGCGTGGTCGCGCTGACGGTCCATGACGGCGCGTACTTGCTCGATCTCGCGGCTCTCGTAATCGAGAACCTGGGCCAAGTATTCCTTGAATTTAACGGAGGCGGTTTCAAGTTCCTCCTCTTCTTGCGAAGAGAGCGCCTCGGAAACCTTCTTCTCGCGCAGGCGGTTGCGCGCGTTCAGCAAGGAAAAATATTTTTCGTCCCGCTTGAAATTTATTTGCAACGCCGTGGTTTTGCCGTCCACGCTTGTCAGCATGTTCCGGTAAATCGGGCTGGACAAAAATTCCTTGCGGGCGAGCTCCTTATCCACGCCCGGCGTTTCCAGGGTGCGAACTCCGTTGGACAATTCCTTGAACGTGACCTTCGGGCTGTTGAGCAAGGGAACGTCCAGAATGCTGGCCACGGATTTTACCCGCTCCATTTTTAGAAAATCGTCGCGTAACTCGCGCAAGCCTTCCAGGGAGGAGTCCGACAACAAATCTCCAAAAGGCGCGTAGGTGACGACCAGAAAATCCTCCGAACCGTAGATTTTTCCAATCTTACGGTGATAACGAAGGTCGTCGTCGTTTTCCAGAACGAGAGAATCGGCGGAAGCGTCCAGCTTGAAATTAGGAATTTGAATTCCCAGTACTGCTGTAAAAAGGAGAGCAACGGCGAGGGCTGTCTTGGGATTTTTGAGAACGCAGTTTTCGTAAAGACGGAATAAAAAGGAAGTCATCGACGGGGAATTAGGGTCAGGATAGTCGGCGATTGGCAACGGGCGATCGCATGAAAAACCAAATTGCGTAAGAACGCGCCTGAAGAAATATTGTCGGGCAAAATTTATCCAAAAGCAAGCTCAACCCCGCTCTCCTTTGATTTTGCGGTCGCAACAGTCTATCGCTACCTGGAACCCGCAGAACGGGAAAAGTTTTTAGGCTTCTCCGGCTTCCTGGGTCAGGCGTTGGAGGGCGGATTCCACTTCCAGGTTTTTTTCTGCGATGAAGGCGGCGGCGGCGTCCCGGGGAATAAAAATGGGATCGCCAAAGTTGATCGTGCATCGGGAAAAGGGCATGGGAACGACGTGCCGGTCCCAGGTGTTGATCTCAATCTTCCGGCTGGCTTCGTAGGTCATCGGACTCAGCGGCGCGCCGGTGAGTCTCGCGATCTGCTAGGTTCCGGATTGCGCTTTGCACCAGGGTCCGCGCGAGCCGTCCGCCACGACGATGATATGGCCTTTGTCGCGCAATATGCGGATCAGCTTGCGCGTCGAGGAGATGGGGTTTTTATAGGTGGAGCCGCGGACGACGGTATAGCCTATCAGCTGGGCGGTTTTGGCCAGCAGGTCGCCGTCTTCGCTGGGACTCACCAAAAGGTTCAGGTCGGGACGGTTGCGGAAATAGTAAAACAGGTAGAAGATTCGCCCGTGCCACAGGGTGAGGATATAAGGTCCGTTCAGCGTGTTGAAGTATCTTTCTCCTGCGGGATTTTTATTGACCTCGCGGATGAGTCCGCACAGGAGATACAAAACTCCGTAAAGCAGATACGGAAACACATGGTTAAAGAGAAATTTTTTCATCGGCGGGGGCCAGTTGAAATTCCTTGAGCAGGCTGCTTGCCAACCGACGGGCGACGCCGGGTTCTCCAAGGGTTTCCCGGACCTTTAACATGCGCTCCCGCAGGGCGGCTTTGCGAGCGGGATCCCGCAACACCGCAAGAGCTTCGCTCGCCAGACGTTCGGACGTGACTTGATGTTGCAAAAGTTCGGGCACGATTTTTTCCCCGGCGACAATGTTGATCAGGGCGAAGGATTCCACGTTCACGAACCAACGCAGACTCCAGAAGGTGACGGGGTTAAACCGATACGCGACGGCCATGGGGCAACCGAACAGTCCCAACTCCAGCGTGGCGGAACCGGAGGCGCACAGCGCAAAATCCATGCAGTTCATCGCGTCGTAGCCTTTGCCCGCGACCGTCGTGATTTCAACGGAGCTTTGTTGCAGACCCTCGCGGATCATCATGGGATCGATGGCGTCGGCGATGGGCAGAAGGAACTGGCAGTCCGGAATTTCCTTTTTGATTCGTGCGGCGGCCCGTATAAACACGGGCAGGAGGCGGACGACCTCGCCCTTCCGGCTACCGGGAAGCAGGCCCACTGTAGGCTTTTCCGGGTCCAATCCAAACGCTTTAAACGCCTCTTCTTTAGACAAGGTTGGCCGGGCCAGCTCAAGAAAGGGGTGCCCCACGAACTCCACGGGCACGCCGGCCTTTTCGTAAAGCGCCTGCTCAAACGGTAAGATGACGTACATTTTTTTTATGGTCCGGCGGATGCTTCGGATGCGTCGCTTGCGCGAGGCCCAAACCTGCGGGCTGATGAAAAAGTAGGCCGGCACACGGCATTGGCGGCAGACCTTGGCCAACAGCAGGTTGAACATGGGATAATGGATCAGAATCGCGGCGCGGTATTCCCCGCTCTGGATTTCCTCTTTCAGCTTGCGGTAGATTTCCAGATGATGGAAGAATCCGCCCAGCACGCCGGTCAGGCCGAGTCCGCCCAGTCGATCGATTTCGAAGAAGGAATTCACGCCCGCATGGCGCATTTTCTTTCCGCCGAGTCCGTGAAATTCCAGGTCGGGGCGTTGCTCCTTCAAGGCGCGGACCAGGTTGCCGCCTTGCAAGTCGCCCGATTCTTCCCCGGCGCTGATGAATATTTTTTTCGAGTCGCGGTTCATAAGCACACGATGGACAATCTCGCTTCGTTTGCCAGGGCGACGGTTTTTTCGCGTTCGACGATCATGACGCCTCCGGCCTCCAAGGCCAAAACGGAGGCGCCGCCGCGCGCCAGGGTTTGGACGGTGGCGGGTCCGACGCCGGGACAATCGTAACGGTAATCCTGACCGGTGCGGGAAACCTTCACGGCGACGGCCTTGCCCTTGGCCAGTTCGCATCCGCGTTCCAGAGCCTTGTCCGTGCCTTCCACCCCTTCCACCGCTACGACTGATTTGTTTTTCACCACGATCGTCTGGCCGATTTCCATGTCGGCCAGTTTTCTGGCAAGAGACAGACCGAACTCGACGTCTTCGATTTCATTTTTTGTCGGCGCCCGTTTGGTCAGAACGCCTTCGCCGGGAAACATCTCCGGCATGCATTGCCTTTGATCCATGATCTGGAAACCCTCATCTTCCAAAGCCTCGATCAGGGCGACCATGACGGTTTTGTCCTCGCGGTTTCTGAGCTTGGCAAGAAATTTAACGGTCTGGAAATCGAACAACTGCGGTTTGAAGATCAGGCTTTTTTCCACTTTGCCGAGGATGATCAGGTCGACGACGTTTTCTTTTTTCAAAGCGTCGTAAATTTTCCCGGCGCGGCCGACGCCGATGGAATAATGGGAGGCGGAAAAAGGCGCCAACCGGGTTTCGATTTCCTTGGACAGGCCGATGGAGACCAGCTCGACGTTTTCGGCGAAGGCTTTTTGAGCAAAGTAAACGGGAATGTCGCCGGCTCCGGCGATGATTCCCACCCGGGAATGCGCTTTTAAGGTCATGGGATTTTTGGCCGGTCCGGAGGGGGAATCAATAAAGAGGGCGGATCAATGCGCTTTTACCTTTTCCAGGAGTTTTTCGTTCTGACGATGGAATTGATCCAGAATTTCCAACGCAATTTCCAGGGAATATAATTCGTTGTTCACCGCGATTTTTCGCGGACTGCCGTTGCGCACACAATCCAGAAAATGCGCGAGTTCCAGTTTGAGCGGGTTGTCCTTGTGGACAAATATTCGTTCCACCATCGACGCCTGTTTGTAGCGCAGGGTGCCTCGACTCAACTGGTTCTCCGAGGAGGACTGGCGGTGGACGTAAATTTCCTGTTCGGTGTAATCCAATAGAACGTAGGAATCTTTTTGGGAAACGGCCAGGGTGCGCTCCTTGTTTTGCGAAGCGCGGCTGGCGAGAAGGTTGGCGATGCAACTGTTCTCGAATTGCAACTGCGCGGTCACCACGTCGTCTTTATCGGTAAACACCGAAATACCGGCGACGCTTTTGCGTTTGACCCTGGACTGGACGAGGTTGAGGACGATGTCGATATCGTGAATCATGACGTCCATAACCACTCCGTCGTCTTTAATCCGCGGAGTGAACGGGCTGGTGCGCTTGGCTTCCACGAACAGCGGTTCCTTTACGATTTTGTGCAGTTCCTGAACCGCGCCGTTGAAGCGTTCCACATGCCCGGTGTGGAGGGTCAGCCCCTTCCTTTCCGCCAGATTGAACATATCGCGGGCGTCGTCCATATTATTGGCGCAGGGTTTTTCCAACAGCACATGAACG
This sequence comes from Nitrospinaceae bacterium, assembly GCA_029261575.1. GTDB lineage: Bacteria > Nitrospinota > Nitrospinia > Nitrospinales > JACRGP01 > JAJDBB01. The sequence continues at coordinate 43,690 of JAJDBD010000199.1, forward strand.
CCCCCTTCCAGAAAATCTTTGGTCACGGAGTAGTGCATGGAAGTGGGAACGGCGATGACGACGACGTCGACTTTGCCTATCAGATCTGCGTAACGGGTGAAAAAGGGCACGTCGTACTTTTGAGAGATCGCGCGGGCGCGGGCTTCATCAACGTCCGCCACTCCCACGATTTCCACGTCTTGCATTTCGGCGAGAACGCCTACATGATATTCTCCCATGCGGCCGACGCCGACGATTCCCGCTTTAACAGCTTTCATTATTTGACGATTCCTCTTTTAGAAGCGCTAATAAAATCCACCAGATAGCGAATATCTTCCGTCATTTCCAATTCCGCCTGTATTTTTTCCACCGCTTGGGAAGCGTTCAAATCAGGTTGTTTTAGAAATTTTAAAGCTTTCCGCAAGCCGGAAACAGCGGCTTCCGAAAAGCCGCGGCGTTTGAGTCCGACGACGTTGGCGGTGTACAAACGGGCCGGCGGACCCTTTATCAGGGAATAGGGTAGCACGTCCTGCCGCAGAATCAAGCCTCCTCCGATCATGCTGTGTTTACCAATGCGCGTGAATTGATGCACGCCGACCATGCCGGAAACAAAGGCGTAATCTTCCACCACGACGTGCCCGGACAGTCCGGCGCCGTTGACGACGACCACCTCGCGTCCCAAGTCGCAATCGTGGGCAATGTGGACATAGGCCATCAACAGGCATTTTGGACCCACTCGGGTTTTCCCGTTTTCCAGATGGGAACGGTGAATGGTGACGTATTCGCGAACGACGGTTCCCTCTCCGATATGGACCCCGGAGGGGACGTCTTTAAAGTCTGCGATCTGCGGACTGCCGCCCAGGGAGGCGCCGTGATGGATCTGGCAATTTTTCTCGATAACGCAACCGGGTTCGATCAATGCGTTCGGCCCGATTTGGACGTCGTCGCCAATCTGCACTCCGGACCCAATGGAACTGAAGGGGCCGACGCTCACGTTCTTTCCCAATTGCGCGGATGGATGGACGACTGCCAGGTCGTGTACGCTCAAGATTCAGACTCCAAGGTGGGCGCGGACTCCGGAGGGTCGGAGCAGCGGGGACGGGTTTATTCGCTTTGCCCCAAAACGGCATGCAAGACCGCCTCGGTCACCAGTTCATCGCCAACGTAGGCGTTGGCTTGAAAACGGAAAAAGTCTCCGCGCGAACGTTGTTTGGTCAATTCCAGACGCAACTGATCTCCCGGGTAGACGGGCTTGCGAAACCGGGCCGAATCGATGCCGGTGAAGAGGATGACGGGCGACCCTTCTTTTCCGCGAATCCTCAATCCCAGGATGGCGGCCACCTGTCCCAAAGCTTCGATGATCAGAACTCCGGGCATGATGGGCTGGCCGGGAAAATGCCCCTGAAAAAAAGGCTCGTTAGCCGTCACGTTTTTCAGACCGACGATCCGTTCCTTGTCGTCGCATTCTATAATGCGGTCCACCAGCAAAAAGGGATAGCGATGGGGAAGGATTTTTTTTATTTCGTTGACGTCCATCATGGCTGGAATAAGTTGCGCGGATTTTTTATAAAGTTAAAAATGGACGCCGTTTATTTGTGGGTTTTGTCGTAAGCCAGAATCGCCGCCGAAGTCAAATCTTCGTCTTTGGAAGCGTAAAACAGGGCCGTTTTTTCGATGACCATGGTGTATTTTCTTTCTTCTCCAAGTTTTCTGACGATCTTCATCATTTTAACGACGATCTGATTTTTGATCTCTTTTTCTTTTCGGCTGAAATCGTCGTTGACGTCCTGCACGAAGCGTTCGAATTCCTTTTTCTTATCCCGGAAGTCTTCCTGCTTTTTCTTCTTCAACTCGTCGTTCAGGACAAAGCTTTGCTTTTTAATTTCCTCGTACATTGTTTTCAGCTTCGATTCCTTGCCTTCGAGAAAGATCTTTTGCTTTTGCAGATCTTTTTTAAAGTTCAGGCTTTGCCTTTTCCATTCCTTGGTGCCCAAAACGGCTGTTTGCATGTCTACAAACCCGATGCGGATTTCGTCGTTGGCGGCAAAGGCTTTGGATTGGAGGCTGAGTCCGGGAACGGTCCCGACGAAAAAAATTGGGAAAATGAATAAAACGGTTGCCCAGGTTTTTTTCGTAAACATTGAGACTGTCCTTTCGTAACGGGTTTATTAAAGAATATTGGAAAAGTCTATCACAAATTAAAACGCGCTTCCCGCGGAGAATTGGAATTCACCGAAGTTTTCGCCGGGTTGTTTGTCCAATTTGATTCCATAAGAGAAGCCGATGGGTCCGAAGGGGCTGAGAAACCGGATTCCTGCGCCGATCGCGTCGCGCATGGTCGCGAGGTCGATCACCTGTTCGGTCGTCTCGGTGTTGGGTCCGCTTCCGTAAACGTTGCCGCGGTCGTAGAAAACGAAACCTCGAAAGGTTTTGGTGAAGGGGTATTGAACTTCCAGGTTGAGCAAGAGCGACTGGTCGCCGCCTAATGGGTCGCCTTCGGCGTTTTTCGGTCCAACGTCGCGTATAGTATAACCTCTCAGACTGCTGGAACCGCCCATGAAATATCGTTCGAAGATCGGCAGGTTGTCCCCGCCGTAGCCGGAAGCGATGTTGACTTCGCCGTGCACGGCGCCGACCAGCTTGCCGATCAGGGGGTGATAATAAGTGGTTTCATAACCGGTGCGGTAGAAATCAGAGCCGCCCAAAACCCCGCCGGCGATTTCAAATCTCGCCACATGCCGCCACCCGGTGGTGGGGTTGAGAAAGTTATCCCGCGTATCGTGAATGAACGAGGGGGCGATGCGGCTCGTCGTCCGGGTTTCGTTTTTCAGAAAATCGGAAACGTCGGCGGCCGAAACGTTGGTGACTTCCACCTCTTCAAACCGATACTGCAGACCCACCCAGTCGTATTCTCCCAAACCGCGTCCCAGACGGACGCTGCCGCCCTTGGTCGCGGTATCGAAGCTGAAAAAATCGTTCTCGCGATTGAACAGGTCGACGCCCATAAGAATCTGGGTGTCCAGGAGCCTGGGTTCGGTGAAGTTCACGTTAAAATTGGTCCGGCGCGAAGACAGGGCGGTGGAAAACGCCAGGCTTTGCCCGCGGCCAAACAGGTTGTTCTGGCTGATGGACGAGTTGAATATCAGGTTCTCAACCGAACTGAAACCGGCGCCGATGGAAAAGGAGCCGGTGGGGCGTTCGCTCAGCGTGGTATCGAGGTCGATTAATTCCGGATCTTCTCCCCTTTGGGTGTCGATCTTGACGTCGTCGAAAAATTTCAGGTTGTTGATGCGTTGCTTGCTTCTTTTTAACTTGTCGCTGTCGAACAGTTCGCCTTCCTTGAGGCGGAATTCCCGGCGAATAACGTTGTCCCGGGTTTTGGTGTTCCCGGCGACGTTGATCTTGCCGACGTATACCTTTTTGCCTTTGTCGATCTCCATATTCAGATCGACGGTCAGGTTGTCGTCGTTGATTTTGATGTTGGGGTTCACGTCGGCGTAGGCGTAGCCCTTTTTGGAGAACACTTCCGCAAGCGCCACCACGTCCTCCCGCACCTGCGATTCGTTGTAAATCTCCTTTTCGCGGGTCAGGATCGCGTTCTTCAACTCTTCCTCGCTCAGTTCGATATCCTTTTCGATTTCAACCTTGCCCACCCGGTAGCGACGGCCCTCTTCAACGGGAATGGTGATGTAGATTTCCTTGAGCTTGTTGTTGATTTCGATTTCCGGCTCCAATACCCGGACCCGGAGAAACCCGTGGTCGTGGTAATAGGATTCCAGTTTCAACAGGTCGAGCTTCAACAGGTCTTTTTTGTAAATGCCCGACTCGTCGAAAAAAGAAAGCCAGGTATGCGCCTTGGTTTCGATGATCCCGATCAGAGCCTTATCCTTAAAAGTTTTGTTCCCGGAAAAGCGAACCTGTTCGATGTTGACCTTCTCGCCTTCGTTCACGCGCATCACAACGTCGATCAAACTGTCTTCATTTACCGAGGTGTCGATTTGAATTTTTGCGAAAAAGAAACCTTTGTCGCGATAGACGCCAGAGATAGCTTCCTTGCTTTCCTGAATCAAATGATCGCTGAAAGTCGCGCCGCGTTTAATATTGATAACGTCGAAGACCTCCTTGGCGTCCACTTTGTCGTTGCCCACCAGGCGCACGTCGCCGACGGATGGAATCTCTTCCACCATGAAAACGACCTTCATTCCATTTGCCGCGCTTTGAACGTCGACTTTGATATCCTTGAATTGCCCCAGACTGAAGATCTGCTCGATATCTTCGCGGATTTGATTCCGGACCAGGGGCTGGCCCGGTTCGGATTTGATATAAAAAAGGATGGTGGAGGAATCGATCCGCTGGTTGCCCTGGATTTCTATGGAGTCAATCAGGGAACCCTGCTGGGCAAAAAGAAGGGACGGCGCCGCCAGGAAAAAAAGGAGAACAGCTAGGGCTAAATAAATTCGACGGCGTTTCACAATTCGATATAAGTACTTGTTTTTTTGTAAATTAGAGTGATTTTTAGCGGCAATCTGATCCGGGCAAAAAAAAGCATTAAGCTTCTGCTCCTGTCTGCTAAGACCAAAAACTTAATACTTTTACTGCAAGGTTGCGCTGTACGGTAAAGTTTTTCCCCAGCGACCTCTTTGTTTATTTCAGGAAACCGAGTTCAAAGCGCCGGTTTTTTCGTTAAAAACCAACTCGTCCCCTTCCAAGGTCACTTCTACAACGCCCCCGCCTTTAAACCTTCCCTTCAGCATTTCGTCGGACAACTGATCTTCCAAATGTCTCTGGATCGCCCGATTCAAGGGCCTGGCTCCATAGTTGGCGTCGTACCCCTTGGCGGCGAGCCACTTTTTCGCCTCGTCGGACATGTCCACGGTGATGCCTTGCTGGATCAGTTGCGCGTTCATTTGCTGAAGCTGAACGTCCAGAATTTTTTCCACATGCTCAATCGCCAAGGATTTAAACACCACAACCTCGGTCAGCCGGTTGAGAAACTCGGGATTGAAGGTCCGTTTCAAATCCTGTTGCAGGTCTTTTTTCATCGAATCGTGATTGAGCTCTGCGTCGTCTTTGCGGAACCCGAGTCCCTTGCCCTTCTCCAGCCTGTGAGAACTGATGTTGGACGTGAGAATGATCACGGTGTTTTTGAAGTCGATTTGGCGTCCGTAGCTATCCGTCAATCGCCCGTCGTCCATGATTTGAAGCAACAGGTTGTAAACGTCGGAATTGGCTTTTTCGATTTCGTCGAACAAAACGACGGAATAGGGTTTGCGCCGGACTTTTTCCGTCAATTGGCCGCCTTCCTCGTAACCCACATAGCCTGGAGGCGCGCCGGTAAGACGGGAAACGTTAAATTTTTCCATGTATTCAGACATGTCCAGCCGGATCAGGGCCTTGCGGTCGCCAAACAAGAACTCTGCCAGGGTTCCGGCCAATTCCGTTTTGCCCACGCCAGTGGGTCCCATGAAAAGGAAGGAGCCAATGGGGCGGCGCATGTCTTTCAAGCCGGAACGCGACCGCCGGATGGCCTTGGAAATGGCGTGGATCGCCTCTTCTTGCCCGACGATTTTCGCGGCCAGTTCTTCCTCCATGTTCAACAGGCGGTTGCTTTCCTTTTCCTCGATCTTGGACAGCGGGATGCCTGTCATGCTGGAAACCACCGCAGCGATGTCCTCTTCGGTGATATTCGGCTCGGCTTCGTCGCTGTCTTTTTCAAAAAGCTCTTTCGCTTTCTGAAGCTTTTCGCGCAACGCCTCTTCCCGGTCGCGAAGATCAACGGCTTTTTCAAATTCCTGATTTTCGATGCAAACTTTTTTATCCCGCACCAGCCCGTCGATGTCGCGTTGAATGACGCGCATTTCCGGCGTCTGGGTGTGCTTGCGCAAACGCACGCGGGACCCGGCCTCGTCGATCACGTCGATGGCCTTGTCCGGCAAAAACCGGTCGCTGATGTAGCGGTCGGAATAACGGACGGCGGTGATGATGGCTTCCGCAGTGATTTTGGCTTTGTGATGCACCTCGTAAGGCACCTTGAGTCCTTCGATGATCTCGATGGTCTCTTCCACCGTAGGCGGGTTCACAATAATGGGCTGGAACCTGCGCTCCAGGGCGCCATTTTTCTCAATGTATTTGCGATACTCTTCCATGGTCGTGGCGCCGATGCACTGAATCTCCCCGCGGGAAAGGGCGGGTTTGAGCATGTTGGACGCGTCCACGGAACCTTCCGCCGCGCCGGCCCCAACCAGGGTATGCAACTCGTCGATAAATAGAATAACATTGGTATTTTGCGTGATCTCTTTCATGATCCCTTTAAGCCGGGCTTCAAACTGGCCGCGATACTTGGTGCCCGCAATCAGGGAACCGAGATCCAGAGAGACGACCCGTTTCTCGAACAGGGAGTCCGGCACTTCGCGTTCGATGATCAACTGGGCCAGACCCTCGACAATAGCGGTTTTGCCCACGCCCGGCTCGCCGATCAGGACCGGATTGTTCTTGGTCCGGCGGCTCAGTATCTGGATCACGCGCTCGATTTCCTTGGCGCGACCGATGATCGGGTCCAGCTTGGCATTCAGCGCCATCTGGGTCAGATCCCGGCTGAATTCGTCCAAAGTCGGCGTCTTGCCGCCTTCCTTGGCCTGTTCCTGAGGCTCCTTGAACATTTCGACGATCTTTTCCTTCACGTCGTCGAAGTAAAGGCCAAAGCTGTTCAATACACGGCAGGCCACGCCTTCTTTTTCTTTAAGCAATCCCAAAAGCAGGTGCTCGGTTCCAATGTAGTTATGATTGAGAGACCGCGCTTCCTCTACCGCGAATTCCAAAACTTTTTTGGCTCTCGAGGTGAAGGGAATGTCTCCTATGATCAGGGAATTGGAACTGCGAGGCAGGTTCTTTTCCAACTCCTGTTTTATCTGATTGAGATCCACGCCGGTTTTCTGAATGATTGCCACGGCGATTCCGCCGCCGTCCTTCAGCGCCCCTTGCAGGATATGTTCGGTTCCAAGGTATTCGTGCCGATACAATTCGGCTTCTTCCCTTGCCAATATTATTACCCTGCGGGCTCTTTCAGTAAATCGTTTAAACATGATTTCTGGTTCCTTAATTGAGGTCCGTGTGGATCGGCGTCGTCCATCCCGTCCGGAAAGGTTTAAGTTTCCATTTAAGATGGGCTAATTGGCAATAAGGTTTTTTCTACTGAACAGTTTAGCAAACGAAGGCAAATATACAAGTTTTATTTTCGCCTCCGAAAGACAACAGAAAACGAATAAGCCCAAAAATTTCAAATAATTACAGATCGATCAGCCAGCCAAACCCGTCCTCCGGCTCCTTTTGAAAAAACGCAGGCCTGCATTTTCTCCCGGCGTTGTTGAAAGAAGGCAAATTTTAAAAAACCCGCAAACGCCCTGTAAAATAAGGTTGGATCAACTGTAGCCTGCGTCCGCATGAAAACAAACCAACGCCGCCGTTGTACTGGGCGGGTAGAACTCGTTGGCGTCCGTCAACTGTATTCCCAAATCCCCCGCATTCAATATTTCGAAAATGGTTTTATTGTGCGCCAACTTTTCCAGCGCGGGATATCCCGGACTGTACCGCTCGGTAGTGTTGCGTTTTTTCTCCGTTCTTTGACTCAACAAGCGATGAATGTACTCCGCCAAATCCTCCGCCGCCCGGTCCGCCAGACCCTGCAGGTACAAGGCGGACTCCGAATCTTCCTGCGCTTTCATCTTTTCGATTCCGGCGATCATGCCCTCCCCCGCCGTGGTGATCTGCATGCCCACGGCGTCCATTTTCCCGGAATCGACAGAATGAAAATACTGGGCGACGGAAAATATATCTTTCTTGCCCTTGCCAATGCAGACCGTAAAATCAAACCGGCACAGCTCCCGGTCCAGGTCCTCCGGATCGTAAACGATCACCTCGTCGCCGCTGGATTGCGCGGGAAACAACCCAAACCGGGCTTTGGGCGTAATCCATAAATTTTCCTCCGCCTTCTGAATCCATTCCGCCTTCAAGTCCTGCAAGCGATCGGGTTCGATCCCCTTCTGCTTCCAGCTCGATTGCTTGCCAAATCTCCAGTTGAGGGAAAACAAACTTTTATCGTCCATGCTCTCGGCGAGTTTGTGGAGTTTGAACTCGACGCGGTTGACGCCAAAATCGGTTCGGGGCGGCTCGTGATGTTTGAATTTTGGTTTACGGCGCGGCAAGGTCGAAAGCGCTTTTTCCTTCTCTTCCTGCATTCCCTTGGCGCGGTAGTAGTCCTTGACCAACCGGACCCGCGCCTCCTCCATGTAGGCCTCGCGCTGGCCCGCGTCCATCAGTGTGTTCATGGCGTTGACGCCTTCCATGCCGCTGTCGCAATAAAACACGTTGCCGCGAATCTCTTCCGTCCGGTCCTGCCCGCTCATCGCGACAAAAGCGGCGTGGCGGTGGTTGACCGGCGCCCCGCCGATCAGGATCGGGACGTCGTAGTTTTGCTCGCGCAACATTTTCGCGACCGTGATCATGTGGTTCGAGGTTTGCACCAACAACGCGCTCATGCCGATGGCGTCGGCGTTTTCCGCCCGCGCGGTCGCGATGAACTTTTCCAACGGAACCTGCACTCCAAGATCGACGACCCGGTAGCCGTAATTTTCCAGCAGGGTTTTCGCCAGGTCCTTGCCGATGCTGTGCACGTCCTGAAACACGGTGCCGATGATAACCACGCCTTTATACTGAATCGCCTCGCCGGGCAGAACTCCGCTTTTGAGGCGCATGTAAGCTTCAAGAAATCCCATCACCCCGCGCATCACGTCCGCGCTTTTCAGCAAATGCGGCAGGCTCACCTCGCCGCGCCCGAAGCGGTCGCCCAACTCGCGCATGGTCGGCACGAGATGCTTGCCGATGAACTCCAGCGGCTCGAACTTGTCGACGATCTGGACGGCTTCCAGCGCAATGCGGTCGCGATAAGGAAAACTGTGGCCGTCCTTTTCCAGCGCCCCCTCTTCCTTCTGTTTGTAGCCGTCGATGATCTTTTGGCAAACGCTTTCTTCCAGCGGCAATCCTTCGTAGTCGATTTTTTTGGCGACGATTCCGGTTTTTTTCGTCAGGGCGATTTGCTCCAACTCGTCGAAGGCGTTCATGTCGTGGTCGAGAATCGCCTTGCGCGCAAGCTCGACGTCCGCTTCCGGCAGACTTTCCATCGGAACGTAGTGGTGCGGATTCAGGATGGCGCAGTCGAGTCCGGCCTCGCGGGCCAAATGCAAAAACACGCTGGTGAGCGCCTTGCGCATGTAAGGCTTTGCGGCCAGACCGTTGGTGAGGTTGCCCACGCCGATGGTGGTCCGCAAATCCGGATGGATGGCCTTGATGCGCGGCAGGCATTTTAAAGTCTCGGCGCAAAAATTCAGCCCTTCGATCGATTCGCTGCCGATGGGGTAAGCGTTGACGTCGATGAGAAGCTGGTCCGGGGTCACCCCGTGTTTTTCGCCCGCTTGCCGCACGATCTCCGCCGCCAGTTCGTATTTCTCGTCCGCCGTCTGCCCCGGTCCCTTCGGACCGTTCACCAGCGCGATGTAAACCGGGCCGTGATCCTTGGTGACGGACAACACGGCGTCCAGCTTGCTCACGCCTTCCTGGTAATCCTCCAGGCTGATGGAGTTGATGATGGGCCGTCCGGGATAGGATTTGATCCCCGCTTCCAACGCCTCGACGGAAAAGGAATCGATGCACATGACGCCTTTGAAATCCGAGGTCAATTCGTGAATAATCCGAGGCAACATGGTTTCGGTTTCGACGATGTTGCTGTCCATGCAAACGTCGATGATCTCCAATCCAAGATCGCGAACCTGCTCCTCCACCACCTCTTCGAGCACGTTGATCTTGAGACCTTCCTCCTGCTCCACCGCGTCGCGGACTTTCTGACTGCCGCGCACGTTCAGGCGTTCGCCGATGCGGATCAGGTTCTCCCCGCTGTCCAGACGTACCGCCTCCTGCGGACCCGAAACCATAATCGCCCCGTCTTTTTTCCTGGGCTTTGGCCTGACTCCGTTAAACGCTTCGCGCAATTTTTTAATGTGATCCGGACGCGTGCCGCAACAGCCGCCAATGATGTTGGCTCCATATTCGTGGATGAACGGCCCGACTTCTTTGACCATGTCTTCCGGCGATAATTTGTAGCAAGTGACGCCGTCTTCGGACACCGGTTGGCCGGCGTTGGGGACGACGGAGATCGGGTGATTGCAAAACGCGCTCATGCGTTTCACCGTGTCGCGCATCAGTTCCGGCCCGACGTTGCAGTTGATCCCGAACGCGGCGATTCCCATTTTGGAAACCGCAGTGTAGGCCGCCAAAATATCGGTGTTGAAAATTTGCATCTTACCGAAATTGTCGACCGTGACCTGGACGACGATGGGTAAAGCTTTGCCGAACTCCTCGAAGGCGCGTTTGGCGCCGACGATGGCGGCCTTGGTTTCCAGAATGTCCTGCTGGGTTTCCATCAGCAGAAGATCGGCCCCGCCTTCCAGCAGTCCCAAGACCTGGAGCCGGTTGTTGTCGACCACCACGTCGAAGGTGGTTTTCTGCAGATTGGCCTCGGTGCTGGAGACCACGTTGTTGGAGGGTCCCATGGACCCGGCGACGAACAAGGGCCGCCCGTCATACTCCGGCATGGACTGGTAAGCCTCGACAGCCCGGCGCGCGATGCGGCAGGCCTCGACGTTTAAATGCCGCGTGATGGGCGAGTAATCGTTTTGCTTGAGATCGAGTCCGGCGGGGATGGCCTGAATATCCGCGACGTCGATTTGCTTGAAGTCGAATTCCTTGAGACGCAGGGGCGATGCGCCGAAGGTGTTGGTCTCCAGAATATTGGCGCCCGCCTGAAGGTATTCCAGATGAATTCCTTCCAGGTCGTCCGGGCGCGAAAAGGTCAACAGATCGGTCAGCATTTTGAACAAGGCCCCGCCGAAAGCGGCGTCGGTCAGGTTCAGGTTCTGGACCATGGTGCCCATGGCGCCGTCGAGGATCAGGACCTGTTCGGCTAATGCCTGTTCAAAGGTAAGTTTGGATTGCAAAGTTTGATTGTCGGACATAAAAACGGATTCGGTCCGGGATGAATCCCGACCGTCTGTCGTGCGGGGTTAAAGGTCGATTGAGCTATTGATGATTGCCCGGCGCGGGCAATGCGGAATCACGAAAATGCAACGGGAATAAAGTTTCGCGAGGCTAAAAAAAGCCATTATCCATTTTTTGGGAAACGAATTCAACCAGGATGTTGCGTTATATGGACCCAGGTTAAATTTTAAGGGGGAAGGTTCAAAAGAAATATTTTTATGTTTCCGCGGAACAGCATCCGGCTTCGCCAAACACGCCTTCATAAGGCGTCTCGCCTTGCAAGCGTTTCACATAGCGCTCGGGGTCTTTGCGAAACACTTCCGGGCAATAGGGACATCGGCAGAAAAAGGCCTCCCATCCGGCGATTTCCATACGGACGGTGTGTCGCAAAGCTTTTTCCGCCAAACAGGTTGGGCACACCACAAGGTCCCCGGTTTCCTCGAGGTATCGGGGCGGATCCTGATTGAACAGGTCGGCGCAACCCTGGCAACAAAAGAAATATTCCCTGCCCTCGTAGCGGTCCACGACCCAACGGTCGGACCCGATACCCAATCGGACAAGAGAGCATCCGCACGCGGGGCATATTGCAGTTGCTATTTTTTTTGCGGGGCTTGAGGCGTCAGGCGTCATTGCATGGGCCTTTTTCTATTTCATTCGTTTCATCACAACAGGACGATTCCTTTTTTTTGGGAAATAATTCCGCCACGAAATCGATCAGCGATTGCAATTTGCTCCGGGTGCACTCGCAAGCGTCTTCGGCAGATACGGTTTCCTCTTCAACCTTGTCCCAATCCACATACTTTTTCATAGCAAAAACGTGCCTCCATAAACCAAAACCAGAAAAACGGCGATTCCGCCAAATAGTTTTCCAGAGC
>JAJDBD010000200.1 GCA_029261575.1 Nitrospinaceae bacterium
CGTCGTTTTCGTTATTATTCAGGGAAACTTTTTTAACGGAACCGGAGAGAACGGTTGCAGATTTTTCAGGCCCTATCGGTAGAACCATCACGGCCTCTTCCGGCGTCAGGAACAGGGAGTAACCCTTATCCCGCGCCAGGAACTGTACCCGCTCGTCCGTTTGGCCAAGGTTGGCCTCGAAGCGGATGGGAATCTTGCCGAAGGATTTGTCGACCTGCGCTTTTAACTCAACTTCCGCCGGAACAGAAATATTTTCCACCGGCGGTTGGGCGTCGACGCGCTTACCGAAATAAGTTTGGGAATAGATAAGGAGAGAAAACAACAGGCAAAAAACAAGCGGGACGGTCCACAAGCGTTTTGAATCCGACATTTTGCCCACGGGATATAGGGTCGGTTTGATAAAGGATAAGTAATTACATACAAAAAATGTAAGCTTAGCACACAAATATTAATTTCCCCAACGACGCTTTTCCGCCGAAATGGGGTTTTATTGCGCGGGAGTTTGCAGGGAATGGACGAGGGTTTGCAGGTCCGTGTCGCCGGTGAGTTCCAGGAAAATATCCTCCAGATCGGCGTCGTGCTTTTGCGCCAGGCGGCGCAAGTCTTCCACCGAACCCAGGGCGATGATCTTGCCCTTCTGGATGATGCCGATGCGCTCGCACATGGCCTCGGCGATCCCCAACGAGTGCGTCGACATGAAAATGCTCACGCCTTTTCTGCACAGGTCGAGAAATAATTGTTTGACCTGCCGCGCGCCCTTGGGGTCCAGCCCCACCATCGGCTCGTCCACCACGACGATTTTGGGATCGTGGATCAGGGCGCCGGAGATGACCAGCTTCTGGCGCATGCCGTGGGAGTAGCTTTCGACCAATTCGTTTTTGGCTTCGGCGAGGTCAAAAAATTCCAGGAAATTTTCCGCTCGGTCCCAGGCGATTTTGCGGTCCATGCCGAACAGGTCGGCGATGAAATGCAGGTACTCCCTGCCCGTTAGTTTTTCGTATATGAAGGGGCGATCCGGAATGTAACCAATTTGGGCCTTGGCTTGTACCGGCTCTTTGGCGACGTCTTTTCCGCCGATAAAAATCCTGCCCCGGCTGGGTTTCAACAGGCCGACCATCATTTTAATGGTGGTGGTCTTGCCCGCGCCGTTGGGTCCCAGAAATCCGAAAAACTGGCCGGGCGGGATTTCCAGATCGATCCCGTTGACCGCGTTGATGGAACCGTAGGTTTTTGCCAAGTCCTGGATTTTTATCACGGCGTCGGTTGGTAGCGGGGTCAGAAAGAGATTTCAAAAGAGGCGCAGTTTTCGGGTTCCACCCAATCCACGTTGACGCGCTCGACCTTGGCCGAGGGCGGTCCCTGCCTGCACCACTCGACCATTTCTTCAATGCGGGATTTATTTCCTTCGGCGTAAACTTCCACCGACCCGTCGGCAAGGTTTTTCGCCCAGCCCTTGAGGCCCAACTCGCGCGCCTCCTCCTGGGCGCTGGCGCGAAAAAACACCCCCTGCACCCGACCGGTCACTTTCAACCGCGCCGCGAAAACTCCGTCCGTCACGACCGCGCTTCCCGATGGGCGTCGTCGAACAAATGCTGGACCTCGCGGTAGATCTCGAACTTCGAGCCTTCCCCGATCTTTCCGCCAAACTTTCCGAGGTCCCGCATGATGCGCTGAAACTCGGACGTGCCGCCCGTAAAATTTTCTATGAGCGGACGAAAATAGGCCTGCTCGTCCTCGTCCAGCCGGTCGGCGATGGTCCGCAACCGCGTTTTCAATGGTTCAAAGTTTTTTTCCATGGGTAAACAGGGTAGCCAGACCCCGCCCGCTTTTCAATGGAATTTTTAGAGACTCTCCAAAATTGTCTTTTGCATATCGTTATATTCTATGGTATACAACGATATGCGCGATTTAAACTGGAGCCATTGAGAATGAAAAAGATTTTTTGCTTCGCCGCCCTGTTCTGGATCGCCTTCGTCCCGGAAATCCATGCCGGGGAATTTAATCTGGCCGTGGCGGCCAATTTTCTCGAACCGGCGAGGCGGCTCGTTTCCCAATTCGAGTCCCAATCTGAATCCCAATCTAAGAAAGAGTTTCCACATCGGGTGAAGATCATTTCCGGGTCGACGGGCAAGCTGTACGCCCAGACGATCCACGGCGCGCCCTTCGACGTTTTACTCGCCGCCGACTCGCGCCGTCCGAGGCTTCTTGAAGAGCGCGGAGACGCCGTTGCCGGAAGCCGGTTCACTTACGCCCTGGGGCGGCTGGCTTTGTGGAGCGCCGACCCGGATCGGATCGCGGGGGACGGACGCGCCGCGTTGACGTCGGGGAAATTTGACCGGCTGGCGCTGGCCAACCCGAAAACTGCGCCCTACGGCCTGGCGGCGGAGCAGACGATGGAGGCGCTTGGGTTGTCCGAGGCGCTGGGCGACAAGTTGGTCCGGGGAGAAAGCGTAGCGCAGGCGTTTCATTTCGTCGCCACGGAAAACGCGGAACTAGGATTCGTCGCTCTTTCGCAGGTGTTGACCTACAAAGAAAAGGGAAGCCATTGGGAAGTTCCGGCGTCGCTTCACGATCCGATCGCGCAGGACGCAGTGTTGTTAAAGCGCGGGAAGGACAATTTGGCCGCCAAAGAATTTTTGAAATTTCTTCGGAGCGCGGCGGCGAAAAAAATCATTCGCGAACTTGGCTACGAACTGCCCAAGCGGTAATTTAAGCGGCTCCCCTTTGTAATTGGAATTGTTCTTTAAAAAAAAGGAAGGCCTTCGGCCTTATAAAATCCCCCTCATCCTCGCCTTCTCCCGCGAGGGGAGAAGGGAGGCTTGTTCCCAGTGTTGGCGCGTGTTTGAGGCGTGGAGCCAAATAAAAAAATCTAAATAACTCCTCTCCCTCGACGGGAGAACTCACGGAGTTACGGGTTGGGTGAGGGTGAGCAATGAACTTTTCTGAAATCGATGCCGGTCCTGTTTGGCTGTCCTTGCAACTCGCGGGGGCGACGGTGATTCTCCTGTTGATCGCGGGGACGCCGCTGGCCTGGTGGCTGGCGCACACCCGCAGTCGCTGGCGCACTTGTACGGAAGCGCTGGTCGCATTGCCGCTGGTTCTTCCGCCCACGGTTCTGGGATTTTATCTGCTGATCGCGTTCGGTCCCCACGGCTGGCTGGGCGGACCGGTCAAGGCGGTTACGGGATCGGCCCTGTCTTTCACCTTTTGGGGATTGGTCCTGGCGTCCACCCTTTATTCCCTGCCCTTTGTCGTCCAGCCTCTGCAAAACGCTTTTGAAACCGTGGGCCGGGCGCCGCTGGAGGCGGCGTGGACGCTCGGCGCTTCGCGCTGGGACGCATTCTTCACCGTCGCCTCGCCCATGGCCCTGCGCGGTTATGTGACCGCCGCCGTGCTCGGCTTCGCCCACACGCTGGGCGAGTTTGGCGTGGTGCTGATGGTTGGCGGAAACATCCCCGGACAAACCAAAGTGGTTTCCATCGACATTTACGACCGCGTCGAAACCCTGGACTTCGCCTCGGCGCACTGGTTGTCCGCCGGACTGTTGTTATTTTCGTTTGTGGTACTAGTCTTCGTTTACACAGTCAACCGCCGCCTTCCAATTCGGATATGACAAACATAATCAAAATATTTTCCTTTCAGGTGTTGGTCTTCGTCTATACGGTCAACCGCCGCCTCCCGGCGCTCCTGTGACGAACGCGATCTCCGCCCGGTTCAAGCTCGACTATCCCGGCTTTGGGCTGGACGTCTCTTTGGACCTTCCGGGGGAAGGGGCGACGGTGGTCTTCGGTCCGTCGGGTTGCGGCAAGACCACGTTGCTGCGATGCATGGCGGGGCTGGAACGCGCGCCGGACGGACTCATGCGCCTGGACGGCGAGGTCTGGCAGGACGGGCAAACATTTTTGCCCGTCGAGCAAAGGGCGGTGGGGATGGTATTTCAGGAGCCGCGCCTGTTCCCGCACCTCAACGTAAAATCCAATCTGTGTTACGGCTTGACGCGGGTTCCCGAGGCGCAACGGGTTTTGACGCTGGAGCGCGTGGTCGGCATTCTGGGAATCGAGGCTCTGCTGGAGCGGCGCATTCAAAATCTTTCCGGCGGCGAGAAACAGCGCGTGGCCATTGGCCGGGCCTTACTGCGGAGTCCGCGCCTTCTGCTCATGGACGAACCCTTGTCGGCGCTGGACGTCAAGCGCAAGCGGGAGATTCTGCCTTTTCTGCAACGCCTGCGCAAGGAATTGAAAATCCCCATCGTTTACGTGACCCATTCGCTGAACGAGGTTTTGCAACTGGTCGATACCCTGGTGGTGATGGAGGCGGGAAAGGTCGCCGCACGGGGACCGGCTGAAGAGGTGTTTTCGCATCTGGACTTGCGGTCCCACCTCGACGCCGCGATGGTCGGGGCGGTTTTGGAAACCCGCGTCGCGGAGCACGATCCGGCCTACTGCCTGACGCGTCTGGACTATCGAGGCCAAAACCTGTTCGTCCCGAAACTGGAAGCGGCGGTGGGGGATCCTGCGCGTCTGCACATTCTGTCGCAGGACGTGAGCTTGGCGCTCGATCCGCCGAATCGCCGCAACAGCATTTTGAATGTATTGAAAGCGACGGTTGTGGAAGTGGGACCGAAGGAGGCGGACAACCATCAGGTGGACGTCAAGCTGGACGCGGGAGGCCCCTTGCTGGCGACGATCACGAAAAAATCGTTTGAGAGTTTGAAATTAAAAACGGGGACGCGGGTGTTTGCGCAGATCAAAGCGGTGAAAACCATGACGCCCGATCAGGTATAAGGAGGGGATTATTTCAACCAGCCGGGCTGTTTGTTGTTCTGCTTGAGGCGCTCCTTCATGATGCCCAAAATACGTTTGACGCCGGGATTGTTCTGAGGCAGGTTTTTGAAATCGTCCCGGGTCAGCACGGAAACCACACAATCCTCCAGAGCGATGACGCTTGCGGTCCGCGGCCAACCGGCGATGAGTCCCATCTCCCCGAAAATATCTTTTTCCTTTAAGATGGAAATCACTTTTTTGGTGCCGTCGTCTTCCACCCGGCAGACCTGAACGGTCCCTTCATCAAGGATAAAGGCGCTGGTCCCATGGGTTCCCTGACGGACGATGGTTTTGCCTTTTCTAAATTCTTTTTTTTCCATGGCGCTAAAACTTTCTATTAATAAGATATTCCGATTTTAAATAATACTCCCAAAAAAGCAAAATTTTTTTATGATTTGCGACTTCGCCATACATGAGCTTATTTACTTTCCATGGTCCAGACCCCAGCGTGACGCTGGACCCAGTGGTTGGCGATTGAAAACGGATTCTCAATTCGAATCCCAACCTATCGATCATTCTTGATGGCATTCAAGGCGCAAACTCACCAATACTTGAACCGTTCCTCTAAAACGTTACACTAACTAGCCCCGGCGCTTCGCCGGCAGGCGCCTGCCTGGTCATTTGCTTTCCATGGTCCAGACTCCGTCCCAGTCCTCGCCCGGCGGGTTTGCCTTGAAATACCGGCGCCTATCCAGATAGACCTTTGACGCGGCGTCTTGCGGGCGGAGTTGCAATACTTCGGAAAAACGCTTTTCGGCGGCGTCCCAATTTTGCCCGCGGAAGTTTTTGATTCCCTCGTTGAACAATTCCACGCATTCCTTTCGGTTGGGAAACTGCGCCTCGTCGAAAAAATCCAGCACCTCGTAAATCGCGATGGGTTTCTCCTTGCCCTTGACGCGGATGAAATCCATTTCCCGGTAATGAAAATCTTTTTTCAATTTGGCGCGGGTGTTTTCCGTGATCAAAATGTTGGCGCCGTATATTTTGTTGACGCCTTCCAGGCGCGACGCCAGGTTCACGCCGTCGCCGATGCAGGTATACTCCATCCGCTTTTCCGACCCGATGTTTCCGGAGAGGACCTCGTCGGTGTTGACGCCGACGCCGATATCGATTTCCAATTTGTTTTCCGCGCGTCGCCTGTCGTTGAATTCGCGGAGAGCGATCATCATATCGACGGCGGCGGTCACGGCGTTGTCCGGATCGTTGCCGGTTTTAAACGGCGCGCCGAACACGGCGAGGATGGCGTCGCCGATGAATTTATCGAGGATGCCGCGGTTCATAAAAACCACGTCGATCATCGCGGAAAGGTACTCGTTCAACAAGACGACGGTTTCATGGGCGCCCAGTTTTTCCGTGAACGAGGTGAACCCGCGAATGTCGGAAAACAAAATGGACGCTTCCTGGATTTGCCCGCCCAGGACGTCGCCGCCGGACTCCAGCAATTTTTCCGCCACCTCTTCGGTCATGTAACGCGACAGGGTTCCCTTGACGCGTTTTTCCTGCGTGACGTCCTCGAAGACCACCAGGGCGCCGATCAGTTCGTTTTGTAAATTTTTTACCGTAGCAACGGTCAGGTTGACCGGAACGACGGTCTCCTCGTCCAGCCTGAGTTCGGCGTCCATCAACTCGATCGGCTCGCCGGTTTCCAGCGCGGCCTGGATATACACCAACAGCCATCCGTTGTTTTCCGAAAAACAATCCTCGGCGGAGCGCTGGACCAGGTCTTCGGCTTTGGCCTTCAGAATACGCAGGGCGGCGGCGTTGCACAGGGTGACGCGGTTGTCCTTGTCCAGCGCGATGACGCCGTTGGTCAGGCTTTGCAAAACGTTTTCGTTATAGTTTTTGACGTCGAGGACTTCGTTCAAAAGCTGTTCGGATTTTTCCTTGAACTTCAGGTTGGTGACGGCGATGGCCGCGAGCGAGGCGAGGGACCGGATCAGTTTTTCGCCGAAGGCGGAAAAGGGAACGACCGCCCGCGTGGCCGGGTCTTTGGCGTTGATCAACTGGATCACGCCCACCACTTCGTTGTACCGGTTGATCATGGGGGCGACCAGCATGGACACGGAGCGGTAGTCGTTCAGTTCGTCGTAGCGTTTGGGACCGCTGAAGTCGAACAGTTCGGAATGGTACACGTCCGGGACGTTGACCGTCGTTCGTTTGAGAGCGGCGAATCCGGAAACGTTGGATTCGCAAATTTCCACCGGCGGACTGGAAATTTCCTTTCCGGTGCGGCTGCCCAAATCCACGCCCAGAGTGTCGTTTTGAAAAATCTGAAAGGCGAGACGGTCGCCCTCTTTCAGATACAGGGTTCCCGCGTCGGCGTTGGTCAGCGTGCGGCTGTGGATGATGATGGAGCGCAGGAGGTTTTGGAAATCCTTCTCTCCGGAGATGGCGATGCTGATCTCCGTCATGGCGCCGAGGGCGCCTTCCATCTCCAGGTTTTTTTTGGCAACGTCGTTTTTCAGGTCGCGGTTTTGTTTCTGCAGGCGCATTTTATCCAGCGCCTTTTCCACGGCGAGGAAAACCGTCTCCTGAATATTTTCGTCCTTGATCAGGTAGTCGGTGGCGCCGGACCGGATGGCGTCCAGCGCGACCCGCACTTCGTCGTTGGCGGAAAGGACGATGACGGGAATATCGGAACCTTTTTCCACGCGCAGGGCTTTGATCAGTTCCAGTCCGTCCATTTCCGGCATGTGGAGATCGGAAACGACGAGGTCGAAGGAATTTTTTTCCAGCGCGTCCAGGGCGAGGCGGCCGTTTTCGGCGGATTCCACCCGGCGATTTTCGTCCTGCAGAATTTCAGTCAGCAGGTCCCGCGTCAGAGGGTCGTCGTCCACCACTAGAATTTTTGCCGGTTCCATTATGCGATCTATGTCCCTTCAGGGAAGGGGTGAACGCCGCGAGCGGCGGCGGGAATTATAAGAAGCTCTATCCAAACAAACAGGGAAGGCCTTCGGCCTCATCAACCCCCTCATCCTCGCCTTCTCCCGCCAGGGGAGAAGGGAGAGTTTTCTCTTGGCTTGGCGCGGATTTAAAACGCGGCGCCAAAATGGAAAACCTTAAATAATTCCTCTCCCTCGACGGGAGAGGGCTGGGTGAGGGTGAATAATAATTTTCTGTTTCCGCTTGTATTTCCGGTTTATGCAAAGGCCCTGATTTACAAAACTCCGGGGGCGGGCGCATGTTATTGGATCAAGGTCTGAATCGTATCGAGCAAATTGGTCTGGTCGAACGAGCCTTTAATGATGTAGGCGTCGGCGCCGACTTCCATGCCGCGCCTTTTGTCCGCGTCCTTGTCCAGGGAACTGACGATGATGATGGGCTTCAGTTTGTAGGCCTCTTCCCGGCGCAGGTTCTGCGTCAGATCAAACCCGTTCATCCGCGGCATTTCAATATCCGTCACCACCAGGTCGTATTGGAATTGGCGGCATTTCTCCAGTCCTTCGGCTCCGTCCTTGGCGGTTTCCACTTCGTAGCCGTAGGACTCGAGAATGCTTTTCTCGATTTCCCGCGTACTGATGGAATCGTCCACCACCAGAATACGCAGGCGTCTTATTTCCTCTTCTGCGGAATCGTCGTCCAGGTGCTTGGCCTCTTCCACGGCCTTGGCCAGGTTAAACAGTTTGGGAACGTGCAGGACCAGAACGATATCGTTTTTACCGGACAACGTGACGCCGGAAACCAGTTCGTTATTTTTCATGTGCGAGGGCATGGATTTGATTTCCATATCCTCTTCGCTGACGATGGAGTCCACGATCAGGCCCAGGTGTTCGCTGCCCATGGCGACGAGGACGACGACCAACTCTTTGGGGTCGGTCTGCCGGGGATGAGGCAAATCGATGGTCCGGTCCAGATGCACGACGGGGATGATCTGGTCGCGCAGGGAGATGGCGCGCTTGTTGACGACTTCGATGATTTCCGAGGAATCGATCTTGATGATCTCGCGGACGGAATTGAGCGGCAGGGCGCACACGAAATCGGAGACCTCGACCAGCAGGACGCGCATGACCGCCAGGGTGAGCGGCAGTCGGAGGTAAAACGTCGTGCCCTTGCCTTCCTCGGTCGCGATCTGCACCGAGCCTTTGAGTTGCATGACGATGTTGTCCTTGACCACGTCCATGCCCACGCCGCGCCCGGAAAGGTCGGTGATGATGGGCGCGGTGCTGAATCCGGCGCGGAAAATCAGATTGACGATTTCGGATTTCGACATCCGGTTCAAAGTGTCCTCGTCGAACAAGCCTTTGCGCAGGGCTTTTTCCTTGACCTTGTCGACGGCGACGCCCGCGCCGTCGTCTTTTAATTGGATGAGCACGGAGCCGCCTTCGTAACCGGCGATCAATTTCAATTCCCCGGTTTCCGGTTTCCCGGCCTTGACCCGCTCTTCGGGCGATTCGATTCCATGATCGAGGCTGTTGCGGATCATGTGGAGTAGGGGATCGCCGATTTTTTCGATGATTTTTTTATCCAGCTCGGTCTCGGCGCCTTCGACGGTGAAATGAATTTTCTTGTTGCAGGCAGACGCCAGGTCGCGCACGAGGCGGGAAAATGCGTCCGTAGCGGTGGACAGGGGGAGCATGCGCATCTTGAGAACTTTTTCCCGCAGGTCGTCGGTCAGCAGGGTTTGAAAATTCAATACGTCCTTGGCGTCTGCGGACAGGTCGCGCAACTTGGACTGGACGGCGCTCGCCGTTTCCAAAACGCCCGCCCGCTTGCCGTTGGCAAAACCTGCGGCGTCGTTGGATGCGCTTTGAAACTGCTCGAGAAATTTTTTCGACAATTTGCCGATCTCGTCGATGTCCACCAGGTTTTGTTTCATGCGGATGTGGTTGGAAACGATCTCGCCCATCAGTTTTACGGTTTCGTCCAGTTTGGCGGTGTTGATGCGCACGGTTTCGGCGGCGCGGGGTTTGGATTTTTTGGCGACAGGCTCCGCCTTGGCCGGGGCCGGCGTTTCCTTGGCAACGGGCGGCGGTTCGGGCGCGGGTTTGGTTTCCAGAGGCGTTGCGGCAACCGGCGGCGGTTCGGAAGCGAGAGGCGGTTCTGTTGGCGGCGGCGGAGCAACGTTGGCGGCGGGTGCGGAAGCGGGTGGAGGAGTAGCGGGCGCGGCTTGCTGAGCGGAAGCGCCTGCGGTTCCCTGAGCCGCCTCGGAAAGTTTTTGACAAATTTCCGTCGTATCGACGTCCAGCGTTTCGCTTTCCAGAGTTTTGCCCACCATGTCCGAAATCATATCCACGGCCTTGAATATCAGGTCGAACAATCCGGAGCTTTGCTCAATCTTGTTTTCCCGCAGGGCGTCCAGGGCGTCCTCCAGTTTATGCGCCACCTGGTTGATTTCCTTCAGGTTCAAAATTTTCGAGGAACCCTTGATGGTGTGGGCGGAACGGAAAATCTGGTTCACGGTCTCCGTATCGCCCGGCTCGTTTTCCAGCTTCACCAGACCTTCGTTGAGGGCCTCGATGTGTTCCCGCGCCTCTTCGACGAAGCGGGCGATGAATTTTGTTTTGTCAAATGCCATGAGGAATTTTCAGTTTTGAGTTTTCAATGGTTCCAGGTTGCGCCGGAATTTTCAGTTTTGAGTTTTCAATGGTTCCAGGGTGCGCCGGGATTTTCAGTTTCGGGTTTTCAACCGTTCCAAATTGTGCCGGCATAAATGAATCAAATGGTCGGCGGAAAAAGAAAGCGGGAAAAAAGCCAGTCCGTTGTTCTGCAATCCGTAGCGATCCAGAAGTTTCAGGGTCGCGTTGTAATGTTTGGCGGCGGTCTCGCATTGGTCCCGGGAATTCGCCATCTCGGCCAGGTGGTAATGCGCCAACCAGCAGGACGGCTCTAAAAACACCGCGCGCCGGAACCAGTCCTGGGCCTCTTTGATCTGTGCGCGTTCCTTGGCGACCAGGCCGGAAAGCAAATGACACTCCAGATCCGTTTCGCTCCGGGCCAAACCGGTCCGGCAGGCTTGTTCGGCGGCGTCCAGACAATTCTGGTTGATCAATAACGCCGCCTTCAATCCATAGGCCTGAACACAATCAGGCCGCGCCTCCAAAAGCGATTCTAAAACGCGCAAAGCCGCATCTGGCCTGTCATTCTGCGCCAGGGCCAGCGCCTCTTCAAAAGTCGCTCCTCGCCGGAGGGGCAGACGCTCTTTCGCGATATCCTTTCCTTGTTTGGACGCAAAAACGGGAACTGAGAGCGCCTTGTCTTTCCGCGCCGCTCCGCCCAGGAGGGGCAGACGCTCTTCCGCGATATCCTTTCCTTGTTTGGACGCAAAAACGGGAACTGAAAGCGCCTTGTCTTTCCGCGCCGCTCCTCGCCGGAGGGGCAGACGCTCTTTCGCGATATCCTTTTTTGGGGTTTGCATTCTCAGGCCGGGGGATTTGCCGTACAAATAAACCCCGCCGATCTCTTGCAAATGCAGGGAATCCAGGTCGTGGAAAGAGGTCTCCACGGAACTCATGATCAGCGAACCGTCGTGGGTCAGCATGCGCGCCAGGTTGCGGAAAATTTCTCCCTGGGTTTTTTTGTCGAAGTAAATGGAAACGTTGCGGTAAAAAATAATATCGAACCAGCCAAGAAGTCCCTTCAAAGTTGGTTCGGCAAGATTCCCCAGACAAAACTCCACCCGACTCTTGACCCGGTCGACCACCTCGAACGTATTTTTATCGCGCTGGATAAAATAATCCCTTTGAATCGCGGGGTCCATCCCCCGCAGGGCGTGCTTGCCGAAACGGGCGGCGCGGGCCGCGGCCAGAGCCTCCGAGTCCAGGTCCACGCCGATCACGTTGACCTTTTCCAGAACGCTCTCGCCAAATTTTTCTAACAGGGAAACGATGATGGAATAGGGTTCCGCTCCGGTGGAGCATCCGGCGCTGAGGACGTTCACCCTTCCGCCGGGTTTGGTTTTTTTCAGCAGGGCGGGGAGCAGGTGGTCCGTCATCAACTCAAAATGTTTCGGCTCGCGCAGAAAATACGTTTCGTTGACGGTGACCAGATTGATGAGATGCTGGATTTCATCCTCGCGGGACAGGAGGACGGAAAAATACCGGGAGGGGTTTTGCAACTCCAGGGCCAGCATTCTTTCTTTAACGGCCGTCCGCAAAATGTCGATGGTTTGTTGTTTGAACGACAAACCGCAACGGTCCCTGATCTGATTGATAAACGGCTCTAAATCCATTGGCGCATCGCTGGTAACGGGCGTCATCGTTTCCCTCCCGGGGTAGCCCCCGGTGGCAATATTTGAGATGCAATTATTTCCAAGCCCGAAACGCTTCCCATGCAATTTGCGCCTAATGCCTCCAGCGTCGCGCTGACCGGCGAGGCGCCGGGGCCAGTGGTTTGCGTTTGGGTAAATTTCCTTAAACTGCCACCTGTCAACCGACCGCTGTCAACTGTAACCCGGAATCCCCCCAAATCCCCTTTGCAAGTGGGAGTCGTTTAAATTGTCAGGCTGAGTCCTTCGGCAGGCTCAGGACAAGCTCTGTCGAAGCCCGCAACCTGTTAAAGGCTGGCCAGAAACCTGCCGATTTCCCGGAGCGGTAAAATTTTGTCGACGCAACCGGTCTTGATTGCCATATTGTTCATGCCAAAAACCACGCTGGATTGTTCGTCCTGGGCGATTGTGATTCCGCCGCTGTTTTTCACCGCCTGCAAGCCCTTGACCCCGTCCTGAGCCATTCCGGAAAGGATCACCCCCACGCTGTTTTTAGCGAAGCTTTTGCCTACGGAACTCAACAGAATATCGCAGGAGGGGCGGTAGGGATCGGCGGGTTGCCGGTCGACGAAACAGATTTTTCCCTGCGGGTCGATCTGCATATGCCGGTCCGAAGGCGAGACGTAAATCCCCCCGGCGGAGACGTCCGCCCCTTCCAAACCTTCCTGAACGGTCAGAGGCGACACCTGGTTCAGCCACTGCACCAGCCCGCTCAGGAACCCGTCCTCGATGTGCTGGGCGATCAAAATGGGATACTTGAAGCTGGACGGCAACTCCGGCAATATTTGCGACAGCGCTTTGGGTCCGCCGGTGGAACAGGCAATGGCGATTACCTTGCCGATGGCGGGTTCCGGCGCTTCCGGTTCCGGCGGCTTTTCCTTCCGGGTGTGGCCGATGACGCGGGTGCCGGCCAGGCTTTTGATCTTGTCGATCAGCTTGGAGGCCTTGTCCGGGTCGACCTCCGACTTCGGAAAGACGTCCATCGCGCCGCGCGCGCAGGCGTCGAACGCCACTTTGGAGTCGTTGATGCTGGAGACCACGAGTATGGGCGTGGTGTGGTCCGCCATGATTTCCTCGATGGCTTCCAGTCCGTTCATGATCGGCATGTTGATGTCCATGGTGATGAAATCCGGATTGAGCTGGTTCGTCATCTCCACTCCCTCCTTGCCGTTGTTGGCGACGCCGACAACTTCAATTTCGGGGTCGGTGGACATCATATCTTTCAAAACTTCCTGGACCAGCATACTGTCGTCGACAATCAACACTCTTATTGGCATTAAACGCTCCTTAATAACCCAGCCGGGGCAAGTAGTTTACGAATGATTATTTTCCCTATTAACTGATTTTGAACTTGCCCACCATATTTTTCAAATCGTTGGACATCTCCGAAAGTTTGCTGGTCACGCTCGATGTTTGCCGGATGGCGTTGGAAGACTGCCGACTGCCGTTGACAATCTCCTTGAGCGCCGTCAACACCTGGTCGGTGGCGGTTTTTTGCTGTCCGGTCGACAGGGAAATCTGCTGGGCGGAATCGGAGGCGGCTTTTGCGCCGTCGACCAGCCGCTCGAGTTCCTCGATCGTTTGTCCCGTAAGTTCGGCGCCCTCGTAAATCCGCTTTGACCCGGATTCCGACGCCACGACCAAGCGGTTGATCGCCTGCTGGATTTCATCGATCTTGACTTGAATGTCGCCGGTGGACTCCATGACGTTGTCCGCCAGGCGGCGGATTTCTACCGCGACCACGCCGAAGCGTTTGCCCGCCTCGCCCGCGCTGGAGGCCTCGATGGCGGCGTTGAACGCGATCAGTTTGGTCTGGTCGGCGATGTTATTGATGATCTCCATGACCTTGCCGATTTCGTTTGAACGTTTGCCCAGGTCGACAATCTCCTTGATGCTGGCCTGGTTGTCCTCGGAAATCAGGTCCATCTTGGATTTCAGGTTTTCCATGGCCTGCATGCCGCGTTCGGACTCGCGCAGGGCGTTGGAGGAAATTTCGGCGACGGCGTTGGCTCTTTCGGCCACTTGCGACGAAGACGCCGCAAGCTCCTCCACGGTGGACGATATCTCCGTCACCGAAGAGGAGTTCTGTTGCGCCACGGAAGCCTGGTCGCTGACGGCGGAGGAAATCTCCTTGGCCGAGCGGGCCAGGTTGTTGGCGGTTTCGGTTATGGCGGCCATGCTTTCGCTCAGGCGTTTGAAAAAGATTTGCAAACCGACGCTCATTTGGCCGACGCCGTCCTTGCCCATGGCGGGTATCTTGCGGGTCAGGTCGCCCTTCGCCGCCGCGCTCACCACGACGAGCAGGTGGTCCACTTTCTTTTGCAAATCGTCGGCCAGGGTTTGCCGCTCCTCGGCCATGGCTTTGAATTTCTCGTCCGCCTCCTGCTTGTCGCGCAATTCCTGGGTCATTTTTTCAAACGCGTGCGCCAGGTCGCCTTTCATTTCGTATTGCTTGGACAGGTTGCCCGCCGCGATATCCTCCGATTGATTGACGATGTCGCGCATGGTGTCGAGCATGGTGTTGTAGGTCTGGGCGAGTTTGCCCATCTCGTCGGAAGAATGGACGGGGAGTTTCTCCTGCATGAAATTGCCCTGGGCCACGCCTCCCATCACCCCGGCCAGCTTGACCATGGGATTGACAACGGCGCGGGCGAGGTACATTCCTATCCCAAAAAGTATGATCAACACCACCACCAGATTGATGATCACCGCCCAGCGGATTTGCGTCTGGTTTTTAATGGCGACTTGGGTGTACAGGTTGACCAGCTCGTCGCTGACCCCCCTCAGCTCGTTAGAGCCGCTCAGGATTTTCTCTTGGGCCAGGCGGTAGGGCAGGGAATTGACCTCGGCCACCTCAAGTTTTTTGACCTGGATATTCAACTGGTTGAATTTGACCTGGGCCTGTTTGATCTTATTTTGAATTTCCCTGTCGTCGATGGCGGGCACCTTTTTCATGTGTCTGCCCATAAGGTCCGCGGGATACTCCCCGCCTTTTTCCATGGCGTTCAGGGTTTGTGCGAATATTTTTTTCAGGTTTTCGTATTCATCCAGTTTGGCGTTGAGTTCGGATCTCCCCATGCCCACGTCGGCGGAATACAGCAGGCGGAAACTGCGGATTCCCAGCATGTCCCCGATATTGAACTTTCTCCCCTTGATCGCCGCATGACAGGAGGCGCAGGGTTTGACGGTCGCCAGGTCGGCAGTGTAAAGCCCGATGTATAACTTTCCTTCCTCTTCGTACACACGGGAGACGACTTGCTTGGGATCTTTTTTCAGGGTTTCCCAGGCGGCTTTATCCAGATCGGTTTTCAGGGTTTTGTCGGCGTTCACCGGGTCTTTACTGAGAATGTCTATTTGGAAATCCTGCCCCTTGGCGAAGGCCGTATTTACGATGCGGGTGTAGGTGGCGGGAAAGGGGACGCCGGGATGCTTGAGGGTATCCGGTTCCATGCTGATCTGCAAACCGGCCTTTTTGACCGGGACCACGACGTACTTGGTGTAATTGGCGCGCATTTTGGTGATGTAGCGGTTGAGTTGGACGATATTTTGTTCGATAGTTTTTTTCCGGCTTTTGGCCATGGCGTTGCCGAGCGCCGTTTTTCCCATCGCCTGGCTCAGCATGCGCTGACGCCCCAGGGCGTTGGTGATATCGGCGTCCTCGCCCGCTTTGTCCAAAGACGCAAAAATCATCCCGCTGGCGATCAGAGTCGCCAAAATCAAGACTCCAAAGAGTCCGAAGGTTTTTTGTTTAATGGAAAGGTTTTGCATCTTGAAGGCTCCCTCAATCGCTATTTAGAAAAATTATTTTCCGAGCTAATAAGATAAAAATTAAGGGCGCCGATTTGCCTGCCTCGCCGCCCAGCGCGCCGCTGGACCCAGTGGTTGACGACTGAAAAAGTTTTTCTTTCCAATCGAAAATCGCCTGGCCGATTTCACTCTACGGTCAAACGCCTGGAGCAAAGCTTGATATGCAATGGCTCTCAAGCGCGTAGCGCGTTCCCCGTATACGTTGCGCCTACTGCCCCTGCGGCGAGCAGTCCGCGCCCGATGGAGCGCGAGCCAATTTATACAAATCCACGAGAAGAACGATTTCCTCGTCGATAAAAATGGCGCCCCAGACGGCGGCGTTTGCCTTTTTCGCTTCCAGGAGCGGCGGAAAAGCGCGGACCCTGGAGGCGGTCACATGGAAAATATTTTGCGGCTGATCGATTCGATACGCCTGCCGGGACGCTTCATCCCGCACCAAAAGAACGTGAGGATAAAGGTACTCCGGTTCCGGTCCGCGCAAGGGAACGCAGTCGTGAAAATCCACGATCTCCCAACCTTTGGATTGGGCGACCCCGGCGTCCACCATTTCATCGATCTGCTCCATGTCCACCGCAAACCGCGCTTCGCCGATTTTAAAAATCAACAGTCTCAGTTCTTCCATCGACTCACCGTTGATCTTGCCGCAATTAGCCTGCGGACGGCGCCTCTTAAAACGACGGCGCTATTTCTCCGCAATTTTTTCGAACAACTTGCCGACGTCCAGCAGAGTCACGTTATGTCCCTTATAAGTGGTTTCGCCCACCACGTAATAGCCAACGCTGTCGTCCAGAGTGCCAATGGTTCCTTTAATGGAACTTTCCGGAACGTCCAGGACGTCCTCCACGCTGTCCACCAGAATGCCCGACCGCACGTCCTTTTGCTCGGCGATGATGATGCGGTTTTCATCCCGGCTTTCGCTCGCGGGCAACTGCATGAAGTTTTTTATATCGAGCACCGATTGGATGTCGCCGCGCACGTTGATGATGCCCAGAATATAATCCGGCGAACCGGGCACAAAATAAACCTTGAGAACGGGAAGTATCTCCCGGGCGTCCTGGCCGTAAAAAGCGAAATAATTGTCCAATAGCGTGAACACGACCAGTTTGACTTTTTTTTCTTCCACCTGGACGGTTTCTTCCTGGGCCTGACGTTTTTTCGCCTCGTCCAAAATTCGGTCGCTTTTGGTTTTGTCCGCGCTTTCGCTCACAGCCGCACCTGTCGATTAGAAAGAGTTGAGTATAAACGTTTTATTTTGATTTCTCAACGATTGGATAAGGGATGGGCGGTTTTTTCTCCCGGTCGATTCGTTTTCCCGAAAGCAAAAAGCGGCGGGGAGGCCTCCGTCCACAAAAAACCCCTAAACCAATTGATTTTTCAGGTTTTTATTGACATGGCCGGTTTATTTTGATAAGCCTTATTCTGTGCGTTAGTTTTTATTCACCATGAATAACCCGCCGGTTCATCAGTTTAATTGTTTGCCAACCCTGTTTTGATTTTACTTGGATAATGGAGAGAAGCCACCATCCCCCGGAACTCGATTTTTCAATGGCCCGGAAACCCCGGTGGCGCGGATTTTTTGCCGTCCTGCTCGCGCTTTTTTTTCTGCCGAACCTTGTGTCCTGCAGTTTGAAAACCCGGACGCAGGCCCTTTTGGGCAAAAAAGTAAATTTTGAAATCAGCATCGCGGAAGACGCCAATAACAATAACCCCGTGGCCGTGGATTACGTGCAGGTTTATAATAAGGAATTGCTGGATACGATATTGAAAATGCCGGCCAAGGAGTGGTTCGAAAAACGCGACCAGCTTAAAAGGGATTATCCCGGCAACGAGTCCTTTGCCAGTTGGAGTTGGGAATGGATCCCCGGCCAGGAAGTGGAAATCAAAAAACTGCCCGTGATGACCAAGGCAAAAGGCGGGCTGGTTTTCGCAAATTATTTTTCCAAGGGCGACCACCGCGCCAGGATCGGCCCGAACAAAAGTTTCAAGTTGACGTTATTGAAAGACAGTTTTGTGGTCGCGCCAAAATAAAAGCGCGGAACCCGTGATACCCCTGTTGGAACTGAACGATCGAAAGGAGATTTTTCATGGATAATGCCCATGAAATACCGAAAGCCATCCAATGGCACGAAGGCATGTTGCTGTCTCCGCACCACTTTCAGCAAATGGTCCAGCGCCAGGATCAATTGTTGCATTACCAAATCAGTTCCATGGCCCCTTTTTTCTGGGGAGTGCAGCGTCTGGCGTTCAACCAGAGCCTCCTGGTCGCCGGGATCCTGCAGATAGAAGAACTCGAAGCCGTCATGCCGGACGGAACCCTGGTCGTTTACGAAAACCAGGGGAACGACGCGCAAGCGCCTCTGCAAGCGGACTTGACCCCCTTCATGGAAGAAATGAAGCAGACCCCGGCGACGATTCACCTCGCCCTGCCGGCTAAAAAGCACGGGCAAAACGCTTTCAAAGGCGATCTGCCGCGCTACGATTCCCAGGAAGGACGGGAAATTGCCGACGAAAATACCGGCGAAAACGAAATTCAGATTCCCCGGCTCCAGCCCCGGCTGAGCCTGATCATTGCGGAAACCGCGCCGCAGAAATTCGTCAGCTTTCCACTCGCCAAGGTTTCATACGCCAACGAATCTTTCTCCGCCGAGGATTACATTCCGCCCGCTTTGGCCGTGTCTTTGCAATCGCCCCTCGGAACGATGTGCGCGCAAATCGCCAAACGCCTGCGCGAGAAGGCTGTGTTTTTATCCTACGAGGTCCTGGCGCCCTCGTCCACCTCCGGCCTGCCGCTGGCGTTGGAAACGAAAACGCTGATCCAGACCATGGTCGCGTCCCTGCCCATGTTCGAGGCGGTGTTGAACACCGGAAAATCGCATCCCTTTCCGCTTTACCTGGGGCTTTGCCAACTGGTGGGCAACCTGGCCGCGTTGGGGACCCTGGTGCCCCCGGTCCTGCAACCGTACAACCACAACGATCCCATGGCCTCGTTTCTGCAGGCCCAACAGTACATATTCCGAATGATCGAAGAGGGCGTCCACGAAGCGTACATGAATATTCCGTTTTATTTTGAGAACGAAATGTTCGGGACGAAATTTGACTCGACCTATATGGACAAGCCGGTCTTCATCGGCGTGCGCGGCCAACCGGGAATGACGGAAAAAGACGTGCGCGACTGGATCGAAAAAAGCTGGATCGGTTCCAGTTCCAAAGTTCAGGG